>JAYUOX010000109.1:0-16559 GCA_043760595.1 Cytophagales bacterium | reverse complement strand
TCAACCTTTCCAAAGAAAAGTAGGAATGCAAAAAATATAATTGTTTTCATCCTTCTGAAATTGTACCTAATTGTGTTCAAGCGACTGATTTAGATTTACGAATATATCCGCATTTTCATTTCTTGTGTGTTCTTCTATACCAAGAAAACGCCCTTCCTCTAATCAAATCCCATTTTACAATCAAAGACAACAAAGTTAATAAAATTTATCAATCAATAAAGAAACAAAATTTACCACCAATTCCCCAAAACATTTTTTTACCACAAAACCTTTTACCATTGTTCATTATTAAACGTTCCTTTTGTATTTTTGTGGTAAAATATCTCCTTTAAATCCCATTCTTAATATTATCCAATACAATCTAAGTATATTGAAATCATTAGTTTTAGCTAAATTAGAACAATTCTAAATAGTTTCGTTTTAAGAAAAATCTAATAAAAATGAACAAAAATTTAATTGGTTCATAATTTTTCCAATCGTACTTTTGTAACCCGAAAAAGGGTAGTTTTTAGATTTTTAAACAAAAAATTTGTTTTTCCTCAATTAAAAATTAAATAAATGCTTACTCCAATTTTTGAATTTAGTTAGCGTAATTTTATATAAATGTTCTGTAACAAAATAATAACAATGATTATGAAACGCTTGAAAAATGTTTCTTTAATAGCAATCTTAGGTTTTTTTGCTTCATTTACAAACGTGAACGCACAAGACCTTGCTGATGGTGAACAAATTTACAAAAATAACTGCTCTACTTGCCACGCAGTAACTGATGAAGTAGTAGTTGGTCCTGGCTTAAAAGGTATTCTCCAAAGACGATCAATTGAATGGATTATACCTTGGGTAAAAAACCCACAAGCTGTAATTGCCTCTGGCGACAAATATGCCGTTGATTTGTATAACAAGTATAATAAAGCACAAATGAATGCCTATCCAGGATATTCAGATGCACAAATCAAAAACGTAATTGCTTACATTGATGCACAAGCCATTGTTCCTGCTGTTGTTGCTGGTGCTGTTCCAGTGGCTGGTACAGCCGCTACCGCTGGGGCTTCAAACGGTGGAATGATGCAATACATCATGATTGCTCTGTTGGCGGTCATGGTTTTGGTATTAGTTGCTTTATTGTCAATCGTTTCAAGTTTAACGAAATTATCAACCATTACACCAGATTCGCCAGAAGCACAAGGCATTCCTTTATTACAAAGAATTGCTGAGAACGCAAAGAAAATGGCTGCCAATAGTGCTTTCAAAACGGGTGCGGCTTTGTTGATTACTCTGTTAATTGGAAAGGCAACTATTGATTCAGCTTACGGAATCGGAATGCACCAAGGATATGCTCCTGAGCAACCAATCCAATTTTCTCACAAACTCCACGCTGGTCAATACGAAATCAATTGTAATTACTGCCACACAGGCGTTTACAAAGGAAAAGGTGCAAATATTCCTTCTGCGAATATCTGTATGAATTGCCACAACGCCATTAAACGTGAATCTCCTGAAATTCAGAAAATTTATCGCTCTCTTGAAAAAGACGAGCCAATCCAGTGGGTTCGTGTACACAACATCCCTGACTTGGCGTATTTTAACCATGCTCAACACACCAACGTAGGTGGTTTGGAATGTACAAATTGCCACGGAGAAATTGCTAAAATGGAGGTTGTTCAACAGCGTTCATCTTTGACAATGGGATGGTGTATTGATTGCCACAGAAAGACTGATGTGAATGCAAAAGGAAATGCTTACTACGATAAGTTAGTAGATTTGCACAATAGCGAAAACAAAGAACCATTGAAAGTAGAAAACATTGGTGGTTTGGAATGTTCAAAGTGCCACTATTAAAAGAAGTTAGAGGTCAGAGTTTAGAGTAAGAAATTCAGGCGAAAACAAATAACTAAAACAAAAGACATTAAAAAAGCCAATAGCTGAAAGCCGGTAGCCAACAGCCCAAAGCCAATCATATTATAAATATGGAAAATAATACAAAGCGATATTGGAGAGGAATTGAAGAACTAACAAACAGTCCAGAGTTTGTCAAACACTCCCATCGTGAATTTGGCGACGCTCCGATTGCTGAGGAAAAAGGAGAATTACTCATTGATGGGACAAACACAGTACGTCGTGACTTCTTGAAAGTTTTAGGTTTTGGTGTTTCTGCAGTAGCATTGGCAGCTTGCGAAGCCCCTATCAAAAAAGCTATTCCGTACTTGAATAAACCCCTTGATGTTGAGCCAACGATTGCCAATTGGTACGCTTCAACTTTCGTGGACGGTGGCGATTATGCTTCGATATTAGTAAAAACTCGTGAAGGTCGTCCCATCAAATTAGAAGGAAATAAGGCTTCTTCCGTGAGTAAAGGTGCATTATCGGCTCGTGTACAGGCATCTGTATTGAGTCTTTATGATAACGAAAAATTAAAAGGAGCAACAATTAGTGGCAAAGCCGCTGATTGGAACTTAGCTGATAAAGAAATCATCGCAGGTTTAGGCAGTGTTGCCGCTCGTGGTGGTCAAATCAGAATCGTATCAAATACAATTCTTTCACCAACGACCAAAAAAGTAATCGGTGATTTTATTGCTAAATACCCAACCGCAAAATTAGTAACTTACGATGCAAACTCTGTTTCAGGTTTAGTACAAGCCAACGGAGGTGTATTACCAAGTTTTGATTTCAGTAAAGCAAAAACAATTGTTTCAATCGGTGCTGATTTCTTAGGTTCTTGGATTTCTCCCGCTGAGTTTGCTGGACAATGGGCAAAAACCCGTAGAGTAAATTCAGCCGAAGGTGGAAACAAAGAAATGTCACGTCATTATCAGTTCGAGACCATTATGTCAAACACTGGTGCAAACGCTGATTATCGCTCAACTTACAAACCATCACAAGAAGGTTTAGTAGTTGCGGCTCTTTATAATGCTGTTGCAAAAAAATCAGGTGGTGCAACAATTGCTTCCGCCTCAGTAAAGATTGACCATTTAGATAAAGCTGCCTCAGATTTAGTCGCTACCAAAGGAGCATCATTAGTAGTTTCAGGTTCAAATGACCTAGCCGTTCAAACCGTAGTAGTTGCTATCAACGCAATGTTAGGAGCTTACGGAACAACGATTGATGCGGGTACTCCTGTAAATTACCGTCAAGGTTCAGACCCTGAAATGTCAATGTTTATCAACGAAGCAAAAGCTGGACAAATCGGAGCGGTAATTTTCTATAATGCAAACCCCGTTTATAACCACCTACGTGGAGCTGAATTAGGAGAAGCATTAGCCAAAATTGGATTAACGATTTCAACCAATGACCGTGCCGATGAAACAGGGTCATTGTGTAAATATAATACGCCTGATTCTCACTACTTGGAATCATGGAACGATGCAGAGCCAAAAAGAGGACATTACTCTTTTGCACAACCAACCATCTCTACTATCTTCAAAACTCGTCAAGCTCAATCAAGTTTCTTGAAATGGTCTGGTTTAGATTCAGACTATGCTACGTATCTTGAAAATGCGTGGACGAGTTCAATGGGCGGAACAACAGCATGGTCGCAAGCATTGCACGATGGTGTTTACGAGCCAAAGGCAAGTCCATCATTCAACGTTCCACAAACAGGTTTAGCCGATGCCGTAGCTTCGATTGCGAAGAACTACAAGGCAAATGCTGATAAAATGGAATTAGCCATTTATGAAAAAGTAACAATGGGTACTGGTTCACAAGCTAATAATCCATTCTTGCAAGAATGTCCAGAGCCAGTTTCTAAGGCTTGTTGGGGCAATTATGCTACTGTTTCATTAGCAACCGCAAAAGCATTAGGCATTGATCAAGAAATAGAGTTAGATACACACGAAGTTGAGGTTTCGGTGAATGGTAAATCAGTAAAATTACCTTTATTAGTACAACCTGGACAAGCAAACAACACCGTAGCAATAGCAATAGGGTACGGACGTACAAAGGCAGGAAAATCAGCCAATGGCGTTGGGGTAAATGCTTATCCATTAGCTTCTGTAATCAACGGAAATATTGCTTTCTCAAATACAGGAGATATAAAAGTAACTGCAACGGGTGAGGCGGCACAAGTGGCTCGTACACAAACTCACAATACCGTAATGGCTCGTGAGTCAGTTGTACAAGAAACTGTTTTGAGTGCTTACAAGAAAAATGTGGAAGCGGGACGTTTCAAGCCATCTGTTGAGACATCGGAAGGTAAAGTTGAAATCAGTGCTGAAAACGGAAATAAGCAAGAAATTAGTAAAGAAGGTATTTCATTATGGAACGGACACAAATACAACAATCACGCATGGGGAATGGTCATCGACTTGAATACGTGTACAGGTTGTGCGGCTTGTGTGGTTTCTTGTAATGCTGAAAATAATATTGCTGTTGTAGGTCGCAAAGAAGTAATTAACCGTCGTGAGATGCACTGGATGCGTATTGACCGTTATTATTCTTCGGATGCTGACGTTGAGGATATGAGAGGATTGGAACAGGCTTCTGAAAATCCAGAAGTAGTATTCCAACCAATGCTTTGCCAACACTGTAACAATGCTCCTTGTGAGACCGTTTGCCCGGTTTTAGCGACAACTCACTCAACGGAAGGCTTGAACCAAATGACTTACAACCGTTGTATCGGTACTCGTTATTGTGCCAACAACTGTCCATACAAAGTACGTCGATTCAACTGGTTCCGTTACTACCAAACTGACGAATACGATTTCCAATTCAACAACGATTTAGGTCGTATGGTGATAAATCCAGACGTAACAGTTCGTTCACGTGGGGTAATGGAAAAATGTTCGATGTGCGTTCAACGTATTCAGGCGGGTAAATTAGAAGCGAAGAAAGAAAAGAGAAGACCAATTGACGGAGAAATCCAAGTAGCTTGTGCTCAATCTTGTCCAACGGATGCTATTACCTTTGGAGATATGAATGACAGCAATACAGTCATCTCGAAATTATTAGCCAATGAGAAGAAAGGACGTGCTTTCGGAGTTATCGAAGAAATCAACGTAAAACCAAGTATCTCTTATTTAGTAAAAATCCGTAATAAGGAAGAGAAAGTTGTGAAAGAAGAAGCCCACGCTGAACCACATCACTCTTAGGAATTTGAGGATTTGAAAATTTTATAATTTGAAAATGTGGTTACTCCAAATATTCAAATTAGCATATTTTCAGATTGTCAAATTATAATAGTTCATTGGAGATTAATACTTATAAGAATTAATTAAATCTTCAAATTTTCAAATTAATTAAATTTTCAAATTGATAGAAATATGTCGCACGTAGTATCACCCATAAGAGAAACCCTTGTTTCAGGCGGTAAATCTTATCATGACGTTACAAATGATATTTGTAAGCAAGTAGAAGGAGAACCTACCAAAGAGTGGAAAATCGCTTTTGGTGCTTCTTGCTTAGTATTCGTTTATGGTGCTTATTGCTTGGGCTACACTTGGTGGCAAGGCATTGGTGTTTGGGGTTTGAACAAAACCGTAGGTTGGGCATGGGACATTACCAACTTCGTATGGTGGGTAGGTATCGGACACGCTGGTACACTTATTTCAGCTGTATTATTGTTATTCCGTCAAAAATGGAGAACATCAATTAACCGTTCTGCGGAAGCGATGACCATTTTTGCCGTACTTTGTGCTGCCTCATTTATCTTAGCTCACATGGGTCGTCCATGGTTATTTCACTGGGCATTACCTCTTCCAAATACATTCGGTTCGTTGTGGGTAAACTTCAACTCTCCATTGGTTTGGGACGTTTTTGCTATTTCGACATACCTTTCTGTATCATTAGTATTCTGGTACATGGGTCTCGTGCCTGACTTAGCAACGATCCGTGATAGAGCTCAAACAAAAGCTTCAAAATTTTGGTATGGTGCGTTCAGTTTAGGGTGGACAGGTTCAGCAAAAACTTGGGCTCGTTATGAATACGTTTCATTGATTTTAGCAGGTATTTCAACGCCACTTGTACTTTCGGTACACACAATCGTATCAATGGACTTTGCTACGTCTGTTATTCCAGGATGGCATACAACAATTTTTCCTCCATATTTTGTGGCAGGGGCGATTTTCTCAGGATTTGCAATGGTTCAAAGTCTTTTGTTGATTACTCGTGTAGTATTCAAATTAGAAGATTATATTACAATTGAACACATTGAAATGATGAATATTATCATCACAGTAACAGGTTCGATTGTGGGTATTGCTTATTTAACGGAATTCTTTATTGCTTGGTATTCAGGCGTTGAGTATGAATCTTATGCTTTCATTAACCGTGCTACTGGACCATATTGGTGGGCGTATTGGATAATGATGACTTGCAATGTAGTTTCTCCTCAATTATTTTGGTTTAAGAAAATTCGTACAAGTATATTAGCTTCGTTCATCTTGTCAGTAGTCGTAAATGTAGGTATGTGGTTCGAGCGTTTTGTAATTATCGTAACTTCTTTGCACCGTGATTATCTTCCATCTTCTTGGGCGATGTTTACACCTACGATGTACGATATTGGTGATTATATTTTCTCATTCGGTTTGTTCTTTACATTGTTCTTCTTGTTTGCTAAATTTTTACCAGTAATCAATATGTTTGAGGTGAAATCAGTAATGAAAGGTGTTTCAACAAACTATCCTTACAAGAAGAAGCCTTCAACGGGAGAGAAAACGAAAGAAACAGTACATTAAAATGGCTTTTGGCTGTCGGCTTTTGGCTGTCGGCTTTTAGTTATGACAAATAATATCATTGAAACAAAAATCTTTGTGTAACCAAGTTTTAAAAATTAGTTACACAGCTGCCGAAAGCCAAAAGCCGAAAGCCGAAAGCCAAAAATAAAATGGATTCAACAGAAAGATATTTAGTAGGAGTTTACGACGATGATGAGGAAGTAGTCGCTGCCGTTACCGAAGTAAAAAATAGTGGCGTAAAAATTGAAGAAGTCTATACGCCATTCCCAATTCACGGATTGGATGTAGCCATCGGACACCCACGTACACGTATTCCAATTGCAGCCTTTATGTTTGGTTGTTTGGGTTTAATATGTATCGTGTCTTTGATAAGTTACACCATGTACTTCGATTGGCCTATGATTATTGGAGGTAAAGATTACTTTGCTCTTCCAGATTTTATTCCAGTATCTTTTGAAGGAACTGTACTATTTACAGCCTTCGGTATGGTTGGTACATTTTTAGTATCAAACAGTTTATGGCCCGGTAAAGTGCCAAGAATATTCGATTTGAGAAGTACAGATGACAAATTTATTATGGCAATTAATATGGCTAAAAATAAAAAATCTGAATCAGAAATCGAAACAATTTTGAGAGCATCTGGTGCAATCGAAGTAAATGTTAAACAATTTTAGTTGAATAGGTAAAAGGTGTTGGGTGTTGAGTGTTAGTATTTTGTCGATGAATTATTCGAAAACTGTTTTACTAAAACCCAAAACCTAAAACCTAAAACCTACATAACTTACGACTAATAATCAAAAATTATGTTTACCAATAAAACAAGAAGTCTTATGCTATCAGGAGTTATTGCTTTGGCGATAACATCTTGCAAAGACAAACATAACGATCAAGGTACAGAATTTGCTCCAAATATGTATCACTCAGTTGGATATGAGCCTCTTTCTCAATCAGAAGGAGACACAAACCATATTAATCCTTATGGAATGAATATGCGTGTACCTGTGAAAGGAACAATCCCACGAAAATATTATGGGCAACAAGCAAAAACGGATTCAATTGATGGTGATTTATTAGAAATGGACTTAATTGCTCGCAACATAAAGGCGGGAGATATGGCATTATCTGAAAAGTTATTAACAAATCCATTTGAACCAACCGAAGAGAATCTGGAGGCTGGAAAATTGCAGTACGAAAGATTTTGTCAGCATTGTCACGGAGAATTAGGTAAAGGCAACGGTTTAGTAGCCAAGTTATATAAAGGTGTACCCATCTACTCATCCGATGCTTTAAAAAACTTAAATGATGGACATATCTATCATACAATCGTACACGGAAAAGGTCGTATGTGGGCTCATGGTTCACAAATGTCATCGGCTGACCGTTGGAAGATTGTACTTTATGTGCATCAGTTACAGCAGGCACCTTAGTTCCTACAATTTGAAAATTTGATGATTAGTTAATTTGAGAATGATTAATAAAACCAAATTTTCAGTGTGATAAATAAAAGATGCTGTTGAGAATACAATTTTAGTATTTTTAAATTAGCCCATTTTCAAATTAACGAATTTTCAAATTATCAAATTACAATAATGGCGGGACATTCACATTTTTCCCCATCTAATGTCGAAGAACATTTTGAGTTCACGGCAGAAGGTCGCAAAAGAGTTATTTATGCTTTCTTAGCAGGGTTAGTAGCACTTGTTGTCGGAATCTATTTGTTATCTCGTGGCGAACACGACGCTGCTCATGCAGTCGCAGGACACGCTGGTGAAGGACACGAAGCCGCAAAAGCTGTTGCAGAACACGGTTCACACGAATCAGGTGGAGCAAGTTCTCATCATGCAGCTTACGACTGGACTACCCGCATCTGGGCAAACCTTTGGTTGAACGGTGTTTTCTTCACAGGTATTGCAGTAATCGGGATGTTCTTTGTTTCTATTCAATATTTAGCAAAAGCGGGTTGGTCATCAGTTGTCAAAAGAGTTGCTGAGGCGTTTCCTCCATTTTTGATTATCACAGGTTCTGTTTTATTATTTGTTTTCTTGTACAAGGGTGATGTCCTTTTCCACTGGATGCACGAAGGAATTACCGTAAAAGGTAGTGAGAATTATGATAAAATCATTGCTGGAAAATCTGGGTATTTGAATAAATGGTTTTTCATTGGACGAATGGTCTTCTTCTTTGCAGGTTGGTTACTACTTTGGAACTGGATGCGTAAAAAATCATTAGCCGAAGATTTAGAAGGCGGTACTGAAAACTTCTATTCAATGGTGAAGATTGGAACGATTTTTATCCTTTTGATGGGAGTATCAAGTTCAATGGGAGCATGGGATTGGGTTATGTCAATTGATGCTCACTGGTTTTCAACCATGTTTGGATGGTATATGTTTTCATCGTGGCACGTAACGGGTTTAGCGACTTTGACTTTGACGGTCTTATTGTTGAAAGATAAAGGTTATATGCAATACGTAAACTTCAATCACTTACACGATTTAGGTAAATTCATGTTTGCATTCTCAGTTTTCTGGACGTATGTATGGTTTGCTCAATTCTTATTGATTTACTACGCAAACTTCCCAGAAGAAACAATTTACTTCTTAGAGCGTTGGGAAGGACACGACAAAATTTATAAGGCTACTGAGATATTGAGCGTATTGTTCAACTTTTTCTTTCCGTTCTTAGTAATGATGTCTCGTGATGCAAAACGTACACCAATATTTTTGAAAATTTGTTGTGCATTCATCATTATAGGTCATTATTTAGATTTTTACCAGATGATTATGCCAGGAACAGTTGGCAAACACGGAGGTTACGGTTTGGTAGAATTTGGAATGGTGGCAATGTTTGCTTCAGCGTTTGTTTATATGGTTTCAGTACAATTGACGAAGGCTTCATTGATTGCAAAAAATCATCCGTTCTTGGAAGAGGCACTTCACCACGATATTTAGAAAGAGTCCTAAGTCGTTAGTATTAAGTATTAAGAAAGTTATGTGAATTTTTACTTAGGACTAACGACTTAATACCTACAAATAAAAAAATGTAAATAGTTACAAACATTTCTATTGAACGTTTTTTTATACATGGGTAAGTAATCAACTACTTGCAGAATTTAGCTTGGTAGTTTTACAAAAAACGAATTTATAACCAAAAAATAAACTAATAAAATGACATACTTAATAGGTCTTTTGTCGGTAGTATTCTTAGCTTTGGCAATTATGATTGTCAACAAGAGTATGGCGTTGTCGAGGGGAATCAAAGGAGTAGAACAAGACCCAGATTCGCAAGTAGATAATGCAAATAACTATAATGCAATCGGATTCCTTATATTCTTAGTATTAGGTTCAATCGGAGCAACATGGTCTTTCTTACATTCAAAGCCAGATTTATTGCCAGTAGCTGCGTCCGATCACGGTTTGATTACGGATAGGATGTTCTGGATTTCGATGGGAGTAATTACACTCGCTTTCTTCGTAACCAACGCTTTATTGTTCACTTTCCCTTTTTTGTATCGCTACAAAAAAGGAAGAGTTGCAGCCTTTTATCCTGTAAATCACAAATTAGAATTGATTTGGACAGTTATTCCAGCAGTTGTAATGGCAGTTTTAGTATTTTCAGGATGGAGAACTTGGAGAGACATTACTTCACAGGCTCCCGATAATGCAGTAGTCGTCGAATTAACGGGTCATCAATTTGGATGGTATGTACGTTACGCAGGTAACGATGATCAAAAATTAGGAAATCATAATTATAAATTGATTAATGAAACCAATTCATTAGGTATGGACTTTAATGATGAGCATTGTTTCGATGACTTTACAGCCAATGAAATGCACATACCAAAAGGTGTTCCAGTCTTGTTGAAAATTAATGCTCAGGACGTTTTACACTCGGTCTATCTACCTTACCAACGAGTTAAAATGGATGCTGTTCCAGGAATGCCAACAAAGTTTTGGTTTGTTCCAAATAAATCAACAGATGAGATGCGTTACATTACTGGTAATCCAGAATTTAACTTCAAATTGAATTGTACAGAAGTTTGTGGACGTGGACACTTCGGAATGGCAATTACCGTTTTTGTAGATGAACCAGAAGAATATGCGACTTGGTGTAAAGCACAAAAGCCATTTTTGACTCAAAATCCTGATTATTTAGCAAAAGTTCCAGAGAAATTGAAATCAAAAGCACAAAAATATATCGAAGCAGTAGCACCTGCGGCATCAGATAGTACTCAGGCAAGCGGAGCAACACCTGCGGCAACAACTTCATTAAGATAACATTTGATAATTTGAAAATAAAATAGCAATTATCAAAATTACACTCGTTTAAAATTATTTAATTCAAAAGAGTAAAATATAAAATCATGGCAACTGAAACACTACACGCAATTGATACTCATGTACACGCACACGAGGAGCATGAGCATCATGAGTTGGGCTTCGTTCAAAAGTATATCTTTTCAGAAGACCACAAAACTATTGCAAAACAGTATTTAATTTCTGGTATTATCTGGGCGTTCTTCGGAGGTGCTATGTCAATTATTTTCCGTTTACAATTAGGTTTCCCTAATATGGACTTAACTTGGTTGAAACCAATCTTAGGTCAATGGATTGTAGAAGGTAAATTAGAAAAAGAATTTTATTTAGCCCTCGTAACGATGCACGGTACCATCATGGTATTTTTTGTATTGACGGCGGGTCTTTCTGGAACATTCTCAAATTTCTTGATTCCACTCCAAATTGGAGCAAGAGATATGGCATCTGGATTTATCAATATGCTTTCATATTGGTTCTTTTTCGCAGCTTCGGTGATAATGTTTGCATCATTGTTTATTGAAACGGGTCCAGCATCGGGTGGATGGGTAATTTATCCCCCATTGAGTGCTTTACCACAAGCCATGCCAGGCTCAGGTTTGGGTATGACTTTATGGTTATCAAGTATGGCACTGTTTATTGTTTCACAGTTGATGGGAGGTATTAATTATATCTGTACAATTATCAACTTGCGTACACGTGGAATGTCATTCACAAAGTTACCTTTGACAATTTGGGCATTCTTTTTTACTGCAATCTTGGGTCTTTTATCGTTCCCAGTACTGTTATCGGCAGCCTTGTTATTGATTTTTGATCGTAGCTTTGGGACATCGTTTTTCTTATCTGAAATATATATTGGAGGAGAAGCATTACCAAATATTGGTGGTTCAGCAATTCTGTATCAGCATTTATTCTGGTTCTTAGGACACCCTGAGGTATATATTGTATTGTTACCAGCCTTGGGTATTACGTCAGAAGTTATTGCAACTAACGCTCGCAAGCCTATCTTCGGATATCGTGCAATGATTGGTTCATTGTTAGGAATTACCTTTCTTGCCTTCATTGTTTGGGCTCACCATATGTTTGTAACGGGTATGAATCCATTTTTGGGGTCGGTATTTATGTTTTTGACCTTGATTATTGCGGTACCTTCGGCGGTAAAAGCATTTAACTTTATTACAACATTATGGAGAGGAAATATCATTTTCACCCCAGCAATGTTGTTTTCAATTGGTTTAGTTTCGTTGTTTATATCAGGTGGTTTAACAGGGATTATCCTTGGTAACTCTGCTCTTGACATTAATTTACACGATACCTATTTTGTGGTAGCTCACTTCCACTTGGTAATGGGTGCAGCATCATTCTTCGGATTGATGGCAGGAGTTTATCACTGGTTTCCCAAAATGTTTGGTAGAATGATGAACAAAACCGCTGGTTACGTTCACTTCTGGTTTACGTTTGTGGGTGTGTATGCAGTGTTTTTCCCAATGCATTATATTGGTTTGGCTGGTTTTCCAAGACGCTATTATTCATTTACAGCACTTGGTAATGGTAGAATGGAAGCGTTCGTTGATATGAATATGTTTATCTCGATTGCGGCAATTATTACCTTCACAGCACAAGCGATTTT
Organism: Cytophagales bacterium; assembly: GCA_043760595.1. Taxonomy (GTDB): domain Bacteria; phylum Bacteroidota; class Bacteroidia; order Cytophagales; family Spirosomataceae; genus Arcicella. The sequence continues at coordinate 3,951 of JAYUOX010000109.1, read as the reverse complement.
TGCTATCAATTTTGTATATTCAATTTTTAAAGGAAAAAGAGCTACACAAAATCCTTGGAATTCAACCACTTTGGAATGGACAGCTCCAATAGATGGTATTCACGGAAACTGGGAGGGAGAAATTCCTGCGGTGTATCGTTGGTCTTACGATTACAGCAAGCCAGGTTCAGCGGTTGATTTTATCCCACAGAACGTTCCGTATTCAGCAACACCTGAGTCGAACTTCCCAGAGGAAAACGAAGAAATTGCGAAAGAGAAAGAAATAGATGGACTGTTAGACATTCAGAATTCGTCTTACAGCCATTAAAAAATAATTTCCTCTAAAATTGAGAATACGTTAACTAAGAAAATTCTGGTTAATGTATTCTCAATTTTGTTTAAAAGGGATTTCAAGTTTGATTATTTAAAGAAAAAGTTAGTTGTTTCGATGTTCGATGTTTGGTTTTCGATGTTCGGTTTCTGAGCATTAAACTTTATTCTCTCTTCCGAACATCAAACATCGAAAACCAAACATCGAAATAAATGCTTTTCCGAAAATTAGGTATTGCCACCATAATCACCGTTTACCTCTTAGTCTTAGCGGGTGGTATCGTGCGTAGTACAGGTTCGGGAATGGGTTGTCCTGATTGGCCCAAATGTTTTGGAATGTTAATTCCTCCCACCGAAGCGAGTCAATTACCCAATAATTATCAACAAATCTATGCCGCAAAACTGCACGGAGAAGTTGAATTTAACGTAACCAAAACTTGGATTGAATACCTAAACCGTTTGTTAGGAGCATTGACTGGAATCATCGTTTTTGCAACATTTACTGCATCTATCAGTTATTGGAAAAAGGATAAAACGATTACACTGTTGTCTTTTTTAGGGTTAATTTTGATTGGAGCAAACGGTGCATTGGGTAAATATGTGGTAGATTCATTTCTAAAGCCAGGCGTTGTTACCCTACACATGATGTTGGCGGTTTTAGTAGTGTTCGTATTGCTCTATGCCATCGCAAGGGCTTGGTCAGAGGTCATCCAGACAGAACACATTGACAGAAAGCCCTTTTTGAATAAAATACTAATCCTTGTACTGATTCTCTCAACCTCACAGGTACTTTTGGGTACGCAGGTACGTGAGGCGATTGATAGAGTAATTGCAAATCCATTTTTTGGACAAAACAGAGAAACATGGATTGAACAAATGGGATTAACTTTTTATGTTCACCGTTCATATTCATTGTTGATTTTGGGTTTACATATTTATTTGATTTGGCAACTCAAAAAGAATATTCAACAACAAGGAGTCATTTATAAGTTTATGCAAGTTCTTGTTTTGATAGTCGGAGTCGAGATTTTGAGTGGAACAATTATGGCGTATTTTGGCGTTCCTGCCTACATTCAGCCCATTCACTTGACTTTGGCGATTGTATCACTCGGCATACAATTTGTGATATTGTTATTGATGAATTTTAAGAGGATTTCAGTACAACAACAATAAAAATGCTAACAACAAACGAAAATATATCCATCAATACCGCTTCAAAAGCAAAGGCATACTACGAATTATTGAAGTTTAGACTTTCAGCATTGGTAGCATTCTCGGGAGCTTTTGGGTATTCGTTGGCAGTTGATAGAATTGATTGGTGGAAAATATTTCTTATCAGTTTAGGAGGGTTTTTTATTACGGGAGCTGCCAATATCGTCAATCAAATCAAGGAAATTGAATTGGATAAATTGATGAAAAGAACCCAAAATCGCCCATTACCCACGGGCAGATTGAGCGTAAAGGAAGCCTCAATTTTCTGTATCATCCTTTTCACAATAGCGAGTTATATTCTTTTTATAGAGTTTAATTACAAAGCGGGTTTATTGGGCGTTCTCTCGTTTCTTTTATACGGATTTGTTTATACCCCTTTAAAAAGAGTTGGACCAATTTCTGTATTTGCGGGGGCTATTCCAGGAGCTTTCCCTCCGATGATTGGATGGGTTGCCGCAACGGGAGCTTTTGGCTTAGAACCAGGCATTTTATTTGCGATACAATTCTTCTGGCAATTCCCTCATTTTTGGGCGATTGCGTGGGTAGCCGATGAAGATTACCAACGAGCTGGATTTAAAATGTTACCAAATAATGGACGCAAGGATTTACGTACTGCAATAACCATGATGAGTTATGCCATATTCTTAGTTCCTTGTGGTTTTATTCCGCAATTATTAAATATGACAGGCACTATGTCAGCAATAGTTGCAGTAACGTGTGGCGTAATATTTTTAGCCCAAACCTTTTATTTAATGTCTAAACCAACAGACAAAGCAGCATTGATGCTCATGTTTGGTTCGTTTATTTATTTACCAATAGTACAGATTGCTTTTTTAATGGATAAAATTTAGAACAATGACACAAGAACATTTAGCCAATATAAATCTCGACGAGCCAGAAGAAACGCTCTCAATGAACCCCAAAAAATTCATGCTTTGGCTTACCATTGTATCAATTTTGATGATGTTTGCAGGTTGGACTTCGGGGTATTTAGTGCGAAAGGCAGAAGGTCGATGGCATGAATTTGAACTGCCCGTGATCTTCTGGTATTCAACTGGAATCTTATTAGTGAGTAGTATTTCCATGTTTTTGGCGGTTCAATACGCAAAAAAAGACAATTTTAATGCCTTAAAAATAGCAATATCTATTACTTTTGTATTCGGATTAACTTTTTTGATAACGCAAGTCATAGGTTTTTCTGATTTAATAAAGAATCAACTCTATTTTGCAGGAAGCGATGTCGCAGCCTCTTGGTTGTACGCACTCGTAGGGCTACACGCAGCCCACGTAATATCAGGATTGGTTGTATTATTAATTTCTTTGATTTCGTCGTTTAAGTTTACAGTAAATTCAAAAAATCTCCTCAGAATACAGCTTTGTGCTACGTATTGGCACTTTTTAGATTTTCTTTGGTTGTATTTATTCGTATTTTTGTATTTCAATAGATAGTATTTCAATTTGAAAATGTATTAATTTGGAAATTTGAGAATGAACAATAGAAGTTCAGTTCAATAATTTTCAAATTTTCAAATTGACAAATTTTCAAATTAAAATTAATTAAAACTGTTAAAAAATGTCTGCAATACACGCTCCTGCCGTTCCTGAAAAATTAACTTGGACGGGTGGTTCTGAACCAATGAAAGCAAGTTACGGAAAACTCATGATGTGGTTTTTCTTACTTTCAGATACCTTTACATTCTCAGCCCTTTTGGTTACTTACGGAATGATTCGTTTCAGTAATGATGCCTATACTGGGGTTGTTGAAAAGTTTTATTTCTCAACAACTCATTGGCCCGTTCCTGATAAAGTATTCTCGGCGTTGCCATTTCTGCACGGTCTTGAAGCTCCATTGATTTTTGTAGGAATCATGACATTTATCTTGATTTTTAGTTCAGTAACAATGGTTTTGGCGGTAGAAGCTGGACATCGTGGCGATAGAGCTGACGTTGAGAAGTGGATGTTGTGGACAATACTTGGAGGAGCCACATTCTTGGGTTCTCAGGCTTGGGAATGGTCGCACTTTATACATGGACCAGAATTGGCTTTCGCAGCAAAAGATGCAACTGGTACTGCCATTGAAGGAGCAAATTTAGTACGTAATCCTTATGGACCTCCTGCCTTTGCAGATTTGTTCTTCTTCATAACAGGATTTCACGGAACCCACGTATTTTCGGGTGTAATTTTGAATATCTTGATTTTCTTCAATGCCGCTACGGGTGTGTATGAGCGTCGTGGACATTATGAAATGGTTGAGAAAGTAGGTCTTTACTGGCACTTTGTAGATTTAGTTTGGGTATTCGTATTTACATTTTTCTATTTGGTGTAATAGTATTAAGTACCTGTACATATTTAGTTTAAACCTTATAGAATTTGACAAATGTCTGATAATGAAGGAGTTATATCTTTAAATCCTATAAGGTTTCGTTCAAA
>JAYUOX010000108.1:0-5476 GCA_043760595.1 Cytophagales bacterium | reverse complement strand
AAACGGGAGACGTTTTTATGAACGGCAGTACGGTTTTCAAACACGCCATTGTTCGTTTTCCAGAAGTGATTAAAGAGGCGTTAGAAAAGAATGGTTTGGCACCAGAAGATATTGATTTATTGGTCCCTCATCAAGCCAATCTTAGGATTTCGGAGTACGTTCGTCAGCAAATGAAAATGCCCGAGGAAAAAGTAATGAACAATATTCAAAAATACGGAAACACCACGGGAGCATCCATTCCAATTGCTCTTTGTGAAGCTTGGGAATCTGGCAGAGTTAAAGACGGTGATTTGATTTGTTTGGCGGCTTTTGGAAGTGGATTTACGTGGGGTTCGGCTTTGATTCGGTGGTAACTTTTTATTTGTAAAAGCCTGTAAATTAGTGTTTTACAGGCTTTTTTTTTATAAAAATGTTTTAATCAAGTTGCCAGTAGAGTGCTTTCGGAAGTCCTCAAACCACGATGAATCTCTCTGATCAATATCAAGCGTAAGAGGTCTTTTTTCATTTAAAACTTCTGAAATTCTACTTTGACATCCCAAATATTGAGCTAAATCTTTTTTCATTAAAACTTCCTCTTTCATTCTTATTTTGATGGCTTTAATTTGGTCTGGTGCTCTAATTGGACAATGCTTACTTTCTAACTCTAAACTAAAACTGAAATGAGTCTGAGTGTCTCTTCTTCGAGACTATCTTCTTTACAATCAATTAGTGAATCATTGATTTTAAGTATTCTTTATACTGTGCTTCGTCTTCAACTGTCTCCAATTCCAATTTTATTTCTTTTTATTCCTAACATAGTTTTCATATTTTGATAAATCAAATGTTAATCTAATATTTTGAATAATGATAATGTTAATCCCACATATTAACTTAATTTTACAACTATTGAACAACAATTCACAAATATGATAAATAAAATTTCATTTAAAAATTATAAATCTTTTAAAGAAGAATTTGATTTAGAACTTAGACCAATGACGATTCTGATTGGAAAAAATAGTTCTGGAAAGAGTGCTGTTGCTAAATTACCAACTTTAATAGAAAATTCTCTTTCTGGAACATTTGATGAGCCAATTAGACTTAACAATAATGGCGTAGAATTAGGTGCTGAGTTTAGAGATTTAGTTTATGGAAGAGGTAGTATAAGTAAATTAACGCTCAAAATATCAAATCAATATGAAAGCCTTGATTTGATATTAGGTTCTGACGTTAGAACAAAAGATGTTTCAAAAATATTATCATGGCATCTAACAAATTCTTTTGGAGATTTTACTGAAACAGACGAAAATAATAAGTTTAAAGGTTTTAAAATATTGTCAAATAAGGAAAAGTATGAAATTAAAAGTCTAAGATTAAAAACAGATTATATAGGACCTTTCAGAGTTTTACCCAGAAGAGAATATAGTGAAATAAACCTTAATGAGAAAATAGATAGTGTAGGAATTGATGGACAAAGTGCATACAACTTAATAATTCAAGACGGTTTGACCACTGAACAATTGCTATTGAAAAAAATCAATAAGTGGTATCAAGATAATTTTGAAGGCTGGGGAATTAGAGTAAATCAAGATAAAACGCCTTTTTATCAAATAGAATTGACAAAAGATTCAGGCAGACTAAACATTAATTTGAAAGATATCGGACAGGGAATGGCACAAGCATTGCCTTTGGTTGTAAGTGCCTTCATGGAAACGTCAGAAGAGAAATTGATAATTATTGAAGAACCCGAATCACATCTACACCCTGCTGCTCATGGCAACTTGGCTGAATTATTTGTAGAATCATTAAAAGACGTGAATAAAAGATATTTAATAGAAACTCATTCTCAAAATTTCGTTCTGCGATTAAGACGACTTGTCGCTGAAAAACGAATGAACAAAGATGATTTAATAATCTATTATGTTGATTTTGACGAAAATAGTAATACAAGTAAACTACAAAAAATTGACGTAGATGAGTTAGGGAGAGTAAGTTATTGGCCTCCAAATGTTTTTAGTGAAACACTTGATGAAACCATTGCTATTAGAACTGCACAATTAAACAAAAAAATGGAAGATGTTAATTGAGATTAAAGACAATATTTTTTCGGGAAATGATTTCAAAGGACTTAATTTCTTAATTCAGTTAGCCACTTACAAACATCGGTATGATTTATTTGTTGATTTATCGCTAATTCAAGATTTTGAATTTTATAGAAGATTAGATGAAGAAGACAAGTCAATTTTAGAAAACTATTTCAATCAATCTATACAAAATAGTCAAGCTGAATGCCCTCAATACACTGTTTCTGATATAGAAACACAGTATTTTAATTTAGAAGAAGCAATTCGATTTTTTGTCCAACCAGTATCAATAATTTTAGAAAATAGCCTTAATGATGCCTACTTTATAAAAGCGTTAGTATGTTTTTTTGATGACACAGGAGAAGCAAAAAGACATTTAGAAAATAATTGGATTCAATTTGAAAATGCTGGTGGGTGCGATAATATTATCAATTTCATTGAAGGAAAATCTCACTCTTTCAATAATCTTCCTAAAAATAATCATCAATATTTGAGGATACTAAATATTATGGATAGTGATAAAAAATTTCCAGATGATAAAATTAGAGTTAATAAATTGAAAACTTTACGATATTTAGTAAATAATAATTGTTCAAGCCATATTCTGAGGAAAAGAAGCATGGAGAATTATTTGCCAGATGAAATGTTAGATTCTATTCCAAGATATAATACAAACAAGGATTTGATTAATATTTATAAAATGTTCTCGAACCCTTTTCAGAAAGATTTTTTCAGTATATCGAAAGGTTTTACAAATAAGAAAAATAAAGAGGGAACCCTCAAACAAACAAGAGCAGACTTAGAAGCAGGGGTAAAAGAATTTTATTTGGATGTGTTGGAGAATGATTTTGAAATACTGGATAAAGGATTGCAAATTGGGGATTTTAAGTCTGTGTTTCCTAAATTATTTGAGCATAATGCGATGACAAAAGAAAATCTGTTAGAGAGAGTGAAGCATCAACAAAAGAATAATGAACTTCAAGAAATTGTAGATAAAATTTTAAAACTATTATGAGTGCTAAATTACAAGTACAGACTCGTGTAAGACGATTAATTCACTATATAGAAGATTTGGAAAAAGGAATTATTCAAATCCCTTCTTTTCAAAGAGATTATATTTGGGATAAAAAAAATAATATAGAACTATTCAACAGTTTAAAAATGGGATACCCTATTGGCTCAATTTTATTTTGGAAACCAAATGAAGATTATGGGAGTGGACTCAAAATAGGTCCATTCTCAATACCGCAAAAAAATGATGGTTATTTATATATTTTAGATGGTTTTCAAAGGTTATCAACTGTTTTTGGTTGCTTGATAAATCCTCAAAAAACCCTTTTGAAGGAAGGTTTTGATTCAGAGTTATGGAAGAAAAAATTTCAAATCTGTTATGATTTAGAAAAGGAGGAATTTATTTTTCCAAGAAAATCAATTGAGCCATTCCAAATACCGCTTTATGAATTAATTGATACAAGAGAAGCTTATAAATTTGAAACAAAACTAAGGAAACTTGATTATGATGAAGATACTATATCATTATACATAGATAGATTTTCTGCATTGGGAACAACATTGGTTGACTTTCAACTACCATCAATTGATATCATAGGTGGTGAAATTGAAGAAGCTGTTGAAATTTTCTCAAAAATTAATTCAGAAGGTTCTAAAATATCACCTGATTGGATGGTTTCAGCTTTAACTTTTAATCAAGATGGACAATTTAGATTAGGTACTGAAATAGATAATGTTTTGGAAGAATTAAGAATATATAATTTTAAATCTATAAATGAGCGAGAGTGGATTCTTCAATGTATCCAAAGCTCATTTGGTAAAATTTATTTTGAATTCAAAATTGCAGAGCTTGTAAAAACATATAAAAAAGATAGTACTTATTTCATGTCAGTTGTCATGAAAACTATTAACAGTATAAAGAAAGCAGTAAAGTTTTTATTTGAAGAGTTATTGGTCGTTGATAGTAAATTATTGCCCGCAAATATTCAGTTAATTTTTATTACAGAGTTTTATAACACCGTAGAAAACCCCTCACAGGAACAATTGTATGAATTAAAACAATGGTTTTGGAAAACTACATATTCAAATTATTTTACTGTATTTTCTCCAAGTAAACGAAAAGAGGCTTTTACTAACTTTCAAAAATATTGGATTGGCAATAAATCTTTTCCACTTTTTTATAATGACAAACCTGATTCTCCTTTTTCTGTGGGTGATTTCCCAAATAAAATTTTTTTAGGAAGTGTAAGAGCTAAAGCATTAACGTTATTTTTACTCAATAATAGTAATAATTTCAATTGTGTACTTACTGAAGAAGTTGATGGCATGAACTTTTCATACCTATTTTATGAAGTAAGAAACAAAGACCACGATTTTGCATCGGAAGGAGTAGTCCCCAATATCAATTGGAGAGAGCCAGTATTTCCAAAAACAAAAGATATGTCTTATTTATTAGAAGACCATTATGAAGGTTGGTATGATAAATTTTTCTTAACAGAAGAAATGAGATTATTGCTTCAACAAGGTAAGAAAGAAGAAATATTGACTCTACGTAAAAGATTAATTATGCTCGCTGAGAAATCTTTTGTAGAGAATTTAGGATTAGTTTATGAAGAATAAAAGTGCCAATTAATAAAAGCACAAAAGGCAACGAATCTCGCTGCCTTTTGTTGTTTATAAATCTAAAACCCCTTAATCATAATTCAAAACAGGAGCCAACCATTTCTCGGTCAATTCCAAGTCCATTCCCTTCCGTTCTGAATAATCTTTCACTTGGTCTTTGGCAATTTTCCCGATGGGGAAATATTTACTTTCTGGATTTGAAAAATAGAAACCACTCACCGAACTTGCTGGGTACATCGCAAAACTTTCCGTTAATTGAATGCCAATTTTTTCTTCGGCTTGCAGTAAGTCAAATAGTGCCTTCTTTTCAGTATGGTCTGGACAAGCTGGATAACCTGGTGCTGGACGAATTCCTATATATTTTTCAGAAATTAATTCCTCGGGCGTTGAAACTTCATCCGTTGCATATCCCCAAAATTCCTTGCGAGTACGCATGTGCATGAGTTCTGCAAAAGCCTCTGCCAAGCGGTCTGCGATGGCTTTTACCATGATTGAATTATAATCATCATGGTCTTTTTCGTATTTTTCAACTAAGGCTTCAATGCCAATTCCTGCCGTTACGGCGAATGCTCCTATATAATCGTCTTTGCCTGTTGTTTCAGGAGCAATAAAATCTGAAAGACAATAATTTGGTAAACTTGCCGCTTTCTGCCCTTGCTGACGAAGGTGATGCAAGACCGTTTGCGTATCCGTTAAAGTAACCAAATCTCCATCTTCCGAAACGGCAGTGTTACTCAAAATATTATAACTCGTATTCAAATGAACACCGTGTTTTTCAC
>JAYUOX010000107.1:0-5485 GCA_043760595.1 Cytophagales bacterium | reverse complement strand
TTGAGAGATATTATGAATTTTACGAAAGTGAAAATTGATAAAGGCGTAATTCCATCGTTCTCGGATGTAGTTGGTGTGAAGAAAGGAATGTTTATTGAAAGAGTACAAAACGCTATCCAAGAGGATGATTTGGCACTTTTCGGAGATGTTTACGGTTCATTAACCCACGCTGGATTCTCGAATGAGCAAATTGTTGCTGCCCTTGTGAAAATGACAATGGGTGTTGCAAAGAATGAATTTGCCGATGAGAATTTAGAAGGAGATGCTCGTGGTGATCGTTACGGAAGCCGTGATTCTGGTCGTAATGACCGTTTCGGAAGTCGTGATGGTGGTCGTGGAAATGGCAGCAATGGCGACCGTTTTGGAAGTCGTGATGGCAGAGATTCAGGAAGTAGCCGTTTCGGAAGTCGTGATGGTGGAAGCCGTGACGGTGCAAGAAGCTACGGAAACAATGATTCTCGTGGTGGAAGCCGTGATGGTGGAGCAAGAAGTTTTGATCGCAATGATTCTCGTCCTCCACGTGTGGGCGGTGACCGTCCTCGCACGGGTGAAGACAGAGGTCCAAGAACGGATAAAGCTGGAAAGCCGTATCGTCAGGATGATAACATGGTAAGAATGTTTGTAAATATTGGTTTTGATGAGAAAATCTCGCCTGCCAACATCGTAGGAGCATTTGCAGGAGAATCTGGAATTCCAGGAAATACCTTGGGACAAATCAATATATTCGATAAATATACTTTCGTTGATGTTCCAAAAGAATACGCAACAACGGTATTGAATCGTATGGATGGAGCTTCGATTAAAGGAAAGAAAGTGAATGTTGAGATTGCCAAGCCAGTTGGTAATTAGGTTGGTAAGTTTTAAGTTTCTAAGTTGTTAATCGTACTTTATTTATCAACTTATCACTTAGAAAATTAATAACTCAAAAAAAGGGTATCAGTCAATTTTTGACTGATACCCTTTTTTTGTTAAAATATATAAGTGTCTGATTATCAATAGTATACCTCCCCCCCCTCTAATTCCTCTTCTACCAATAAAAAATACAATTTACCTTGGAAATGATGCTATTAATTACTAACATTACACCACAAAATACTCTAAAAAAACTCAATGAAAATGACACCTCAAAAACTTACCTGCGTCCTCGTGGATGATGAGCAATCTAACTTAGATATTCTTTCTCACTACGTAAAACAATCCTCTTACTTAGAACTAAAAGCTACTTTCACCAATCCAATTGAAGCATTAGCCTACCTTCTCAAAACTCCCACTGATTTATTGATTTCGGATGTTAATATGCCTCAATTGTCGGGCATTGAACTTTATCTGAATGTTTACAATAAAGGAATAACTCAAGTCATTTTTATTTCGGGTCATGCTGATAAAATGATGGAAGCCCTTGAATATTGTGTAACAGATTATCTGCCAAAGCCAGTTTCAATCACACGTTTTGATAAGGCGATTCAAAAAGCATTCTTTTTTGCCAGTAGCCCTCAGAAAAGTTATGATGATATTTCGATTGAAATATTGGACTTAGCGTTGGAATGCTACAATGATTTATCCGATTCTGAAAAGAAAGTATTATCACTCATAGCTGAAAGGAATTCTACTTTTATGATTACCCAAATACTCAATAACTCTATCAAAACGATAGACACTCATCGGTATAACATTCGGAAGAAATTAAAATTGAAACCTGAAAATAGCCTTACTCAAGTAGCGATATTCGTCATGGAAAGAGTAAAATAGGGAATATACGTTGAAATTTAAGGGGTACTACTGAGAACATTTAAGGGGAGATACCTATTGACAATGGCATAAAAAACTTCATACCTTTGAAATAAATAAACCCCACCGCAGTTTGACGACCTGATGGGGTTTGTGAGTCTTAATCATTTCACAATTAAAACTTGTTCAAAAGTATGAAAAAAACACTTAACTGTTTGAATTTTTTACTACTTATTTTGATAATTTGTAGTAAGACGAACCTTGTTTGGGGGCAAAAGTTAGAATGGGAATATCCAGTTAAGCCCAAAACCGAAGCATGGGCTAAACTTAAAAACCCACAAGAAAGGCTTGACGCTTGCCAAATGGATGAGAGAAGTATGAAAAGTATTTCTACAAAAGGCTTAGTTTATGTTTGTATGGAACATCCCTTTTTTAGAAGTTATGTAATTAGTGATAGTCCGTTTGAAGGGTTCATGAATCTCATGAATAAATTTAACGGATATGGAGAATTGATTAATCGAAAAGATGCTTTGACAATATTATTGGATGTTATGAAAAATGAAGATTATAACCAGTTGGTAAATATGAAAGATAGTTCAGCCATTGGAGGTAAAACCCTTACTTGGCTCGGCTTAGAAATGATGATGTGTCAAGATAAGTTGATTGATAAATTGTCGAAGGACGAAAAAAATATGTTTCTGAAACAATACGCCGCAAGGTATGAGGATAAGGTAAAGTATAACCCATACTTTGGTGGAATGAACCATAGAGTAACCTCTTTTTTATCCAGAAAATTCATGAAAAGTTTAGGAGAAAAAATTTCAAGTGAATCAAAAGAAAAACAGAAAAAGTTTGATTCATTTGATGCTCGAATGATTACCGACGATGGTACAGTAATCAAAGAAATGATAACACAATTCAAAAATTATACTAAAAATTTAAAATGAAAAATCTTTTAATTACTTTATTATTCTTAATTCATCTTTTTTTATATTCATCATGTCTTCCAAACGACAATGTATCAGCGGCTTGTTATCAAAGTGATCCAATAGAGGAACTTCCTTGGCTAAAGCAATTGGTTGAAGATTTTTCAAAACCAAAGTCTGGACCTTTTGCAATAACACTTGTTGAGTATAAAGGGGAGGCGTATTTTATTTTAGGAAGTCCCACTTTGTCAATACCGATGAACTATACGTTTAATTGTCAAGGTAAAACTCTATCTCAATTAGGTATTGATTTTAATAAATTTAATGATGAATACAGAAAAATAAAAGTAATTATAAATAAAGGCTTAATAAAATGAAAAATAAAGTTTTTATCATAATGCTCTCACTTGTAGGTTATACAAGTATTGCTCAAACTGTTTACACGCCCAATGGAAGTCAAGTACCCCAGAACGCATTATTTACATACCCAGAGGAAGAATGGAGAGGAACCTGTGATTACCAACTTCAAAATGGGCAAAATGATGTTTCAAATGGACTTTATGGAAGTAGTTGTGTTGTAATTGGCGGATATTCGAGACAATATAATTGTCATGGTTATGCTTGGCACGTTTCCACGGGAGGCTTTCAAATAGCAATTGACCAACCATCTGGTGATGGTGTTAGCCCTTATATTAGTGGTAATGTTCCAAGTTACACGCAAACAAGTTACAATAATCAAGGAGGTTTGAGAGTACGCTATAGTGGAGACCACTCGGCAGTAACGACATATTTTCCAGGATTATATTTGTCAAAGTGGGGACCAGGTCCTTTAGTAAGACATAGTGCTAATGACGTACCTAACGGATATGGTTCGCCTTCAACTTACTGGACTTGCAACTATACTCCACCCCTTTCCAGTGTGAGTTTAGACAATAATAATGCCTCCAATTACTTTGCATTTCCTGTTTCTTGGGGTTCTCATACGCTTGGTATCAGTTATGGATTAACACCAGATACACCTCCCTATTTTCAAACAACAGCGTCAAGCACAGTTGTAAATAGCCAGAGTGGAAATTCAGCAAATTTTACTTTTTCTGGAAGTAATAATGGAGGGATGGCGGTGCAAATGTGCGGTGCATATAGGTATTCATTTATTTTTTATAAGCCCAGCGGGTATAGAATAGCCGTTTATCCTAACCCTACTGAGGAAGAAACAACGGTAGAATTACAATCTTCAAGTGAAGAACAGTATTTAGTACCTGTCATGGATGGTAAAGACTCAAATGTTAAAATTGATGATATTTTATTGTTTGATGAGTTTAATAATATCAAAAAATCGTATAAGGATATTTTGGATGAGTCGAAGAAAACTTCAATTAAGTTTGACAAAAATCTGAAAGGTAGTTTCTATTTGAAAGTAATTTTTTCTGATGGCACTTCACAAACCAAACGGATAAGGATTGGTAATTGAAAATGGATAATTTCTATCTAAGGGTTGTCTTTTTTTGTAAGCACCTGTATATCTTTACTTTAAACCTTACGGTTCGCCGCTGCGATAGAATTTGACAAGTGTCTGATAATTAAGAAGTTATACTCTAAAATCCTATCGCAGCGGCGAATCGTAAGGTTTCGTTCAAACTAATTAGGTACAGGTACTTACTTACAGCATCAGTCAAATATTTGGCTGGTGCTTTTTTGTTTTCTAATTATCAAACATCTGAGTATAAAAAATCATTTTCAGTCTTAACTTGTTATAGAATTAGACTAAAAAATGTAATTGGTGAAAGCAAAATTCTTACTTATTTCCGTGGCTATCATAGGCATTTTGTGGATATGAATATACCATACGGACAATTACCGCCAGTAGGAGAATGTAAAGTTTGGTTTCCAGATTGCCCCGCTGGGCAACAACCTCCTCCACAGATTTGCTCATCTGCAATAATGAATAGACCAGAAGGAGCTTAGATTGTTACGCATGAAACCAACAGATATAGAGTCGTCTTTTTTACTATTACGAAAAATGGTATTGTTGAGAAAATTAAGTATTTCCGTAAACAATAATTTTTAGGGTTAATTATCCCGCAGTTTTAGTACTACAATACGTAAAATTAACCCATTAACAAAGCCAAGTTTGCCTACACCAAATAGGCAAACTTGGCTTTGTTGGTTTTTAAGGAGAATGTGGGTATTTTTGTTGGTAAGTCAATCAATAGACCCCACATGAACACAAAAACCAACCAAGATAAATTCAATATTTTAGAGAAAAAAAATGCCGAAGCGTTGCTTGGCGGTGGAGAAATCCGAATTACGGCTCAACACAAAAAAGGCAAATTAACCGCCCGTGAGCGTGTAACATTACTGTTGGACGAAGGCAGTTTTGAGGAAATTGGCAAATTTGTCATGCACCGTTGCAAAGATTTTGGGTTGGATAAAGAATACTATTTGGGCGATGGTGTCATCACGGGCTACGGAACAATCCACGGCAGAATGGTCTATGTTTTTGCCCAAGATTTTACGGTTTTTGGCGGTGCATTATCCGAAACCCACGCCGAGAAAATCTGTAAACTTATGGATTTAGCCATGAAAAATGGAGCACCCTTAATCGGTCTGAATGATTCGGGTGGGGCAAGAATTCAAGAGGGCGTAACATCATTGGCGGGTTATGCCGATATTTTCTATAAAAACACCTTGGCATCGGGCGTAATTCCACAAATATCAGCCATTATGGGACCTTGTGCGGGTGGAGCCGTGTATTCTCCTGCCATTACCGACTTTATAATGATGGTCGAAAACACCTCGTATATGTTCGTAACGGGTCCAAATGTGGTCAA
>JAYUOX010000106.1:0-5489 GCA_043760595.1 Cytophagales bacterium | reverse complement strand
TCAAGACTGTATCATTAATTTTTGGAAATCCTGCGGTGAAATAAACGTTAAGGATATTTGTATTTTTCTCTTGGAAAAGTTGTTTTATTCTGTTCATTTTATGTAACCCGATGTTGGGCGGCATTCCGCTTCCGCATCGGTGTTTTATTAATAAACGAACTGGAAAGTTCGTTTTACATTAAGATTAATTTTGATAATTCATTAAAATCCAACCCATTAAAAGTCCCTGACGACATCATCAGTAAATTAGCGTTACGCCAACTTTGAGATAATAAAAAATTTTTCAGCGAATCATTATCCGTGAAAACATGAAGATTTGAATTATTGAAATGTACTTTAATATCTTCTGGCGTAATAGCAGGTAATTTCTTGTGTTCCAAGGTTTTAGGACTGAAATAAACCACTGGAACATCAGCAGCATTCAGTTTATTGGCATATTCCCCCAAAAAATCTTTATTCAAACTACTGAATGTGTGCAATTCCAAACAAGCCACTAATTGACGGTCTGGGAATTGTGCTTTTACCGCTCTTGTAGTTGCTTCAACTTTGGACGGAGCGTGTGCAAAGTCTTTGTAAATCACCGTATTGTCGTTTTTACCAACTAATTCTAATCGTTTTGCCGCACCTTTAAAAGATGGAATGGCAGCATAAAATTCATCATCATCAATGCCAATTTGAGCCAAAATCAATCTCGCACCGTTTAGATTTTTAAGGTTATGTTCGCCAAAAATATTGATTTCCAATTCTTGTTTATTCGGTAAAATCAAATACGTTTTACCATTTTTTACTTTACTTGGAAGTGCTTGGTACGGAAATCTTTTTACACCTAAACGTTCAACAGAACCTATTTTTTTAACCAATTCATCCGTTTCATCATAAATAAAACTACTTGCTTTTTCCAATCCATCCGCTAATAATTCAAATTGATGAACGTAAACCTGAAAATCTGGATAAACATTCACATGATCCCAAGCAATGCCCGACATCAACATTACGTGCGGATAATAATGCAAAAATTTAGGTCGGCGGTCAATCGGAGATGATAAATATTCATCGCCCTCAATCACAATCACGGGAGCGTCCGAAAGTTTCGCCATCGTGTCGAAGCCTTCAATTCTTGCCCCAACCATATAATCAAACTTACGGTTATGAAACTTCAAGATGTGCAGAATCATGGATGTGATGGAGGTCTTTCCGTGACTTCCCGCAATTACAACTCGCTGTTTGTGAAGGCTTTGTGAATAAATAAATTCTGGATATGAATAAATTTTAATGCCTAATTCTTGGGCTTTTGCCAACTCAGGATTGTCCACACGAGCGTGCATTCCCAAGATTACGCAAGATAAATCGCTCGTAATTTTCTCAGGAAACCAGCCCATTTCAGCGGGAAGAATTCTTTTTTCAGCTAATAAAGTCCGTGATGGTTCATAAATTTCATCGTCAGAACCCGTAATTTGAAAGCCTCGGTTATGTAAATCAATCGCCAAATTGTGCATTGCTGCCCCACCAATTGCTATGAAGTGAATTTTTTGCATATTAAGAAAAAAAGAACCTCACCCTCCAGCCCCCTCTCCTTTATGAGAGGGGGGCAATCGGACGAATATCTCCCCCTCTCATAAAGGAGAGGGGGGCGGGGGGTGAGGCTTGTAAACTATTTTTACTAAAAGAACGTTAAACAATGGTTAAATCAACTTTATTTACTTGCAAAGGTCATACTTTTATTGCACTTTTGCACACTTTTTGAAGGAATGATGTTAGGTATGAATTATGAGGTACGAGTTATGAATAACCTTAATAATATTAAAAATCTGATAATTCAACTAATGCGCTTCTTAAAATAATAATTATGTCACTGATTATCAGTAGTTTAACTAATAACCAGTAATCAATAACTAATAACTTTTCCCCCATTTATGCTTTTTAGCTTAGGATGAAGAACTACATTGACCTGATTGACCAGACGATTGAATTCCCAACGTTGGAATTTAACATCGACCATGATAATGAACTTTTGTTCAATAATGTTCCTTTGATGGACATTATCCAACAATATGGCACGCCCCTCAAAATAACCTATCTCCCAAAGATTGGTGAGCATATTGAAAACTCCAAAAGGCTTTTCAAGAATGCCATTAAAAAGTACAATTACAAAGGAAACTATGTTTATTGTTATTGTACAAAATCTTCTCATTTCAAATTTATCGTTGAAGAGGTACTAAGTCACAATGTTCACTTAGAAACATCGTCGGCTTTTGATATTTCTATTATTCGGGAATTATACAATGAAAGCAAGATTTCTAAGAATACATTTATTCTTTGTAACGGGTATAAATTACCCCTTTACACGCAGTATATCAGCGAGTTAATCAACGAAGGCTTTAATTGTATTCCGATTTTGGATAACCTCAAAGAGATTGATTTTTATGATAAATCAGTTACGGCAGAGACGGTAAATTTAGGAATTAGAATTGCTACGGACGAAGAGCCTGACTTCTCATTTTATACTTCAAGGTTAGGACTCAGATATTCTGATGTCATGGAATTATACAAAAATAAGATAGAAGGAAGCAGTAAGTATAAATTGAAAATGTTACATTTCTTCATCAATACGGGCATTAAAGACAGTGCCTATTATTGGTCAGAATTGAGCCGTTTTATTTATAAATATTGCGAGATGAAAAAGGTTTGTCCAGAACTTGATTCGATTGATTTGGGTGGCGGATTACCAATTCAAACCTCACTGCAATTCAACTACGATTATCAGTCGATGATTGATGAAATTGTGGAATCTATTTCGTGGATTTGTAATAAAAGTAATGTGCCAGTTCCGAATTTATTTACCGAATTTGGTTCTTATACGGTTGGTGAAAGTGGGGCAGTTTTATACGAGATTATTGACCAGAAGTTGCAGAACGACAAGGAGTTATGGTATATGATTGATGGTTCTTTTATTACACAATTACCAGATTCTTGGGGTATGAATCAGAAGTATATTATGTTGCCCGTGAACAACTGGAATTTCCCTTACCAAAAAGTAAATTTAGGGGGTTTGACTTGCGATTCGATGGATTTTTATAACACAGAAGCCCATAGTTCAGATTTATATTTACCGATTTACGAAGAAGGTCAGGAACGTCAATATGTCGGTTTCTTCCACACAGGGGCATATCAAGAGTCTTTGGGAGGCTATGGTGGCATTCAACATTGCTTGATTCCAGCACCTAAGCACGTGATTGTGGATAGATTAGAAGATGGCACAATCACGACCCGACTTTTTGCCGATGAACAAGGTAGAGAAGGCATGATGACGATTCTGGGTTATGGTGATAAAGTGGAAAAGCAAGAGGAAAAAGTTTTGGTGATAAGTCAGGAAGATATGGAATTGGCAGAACAGATGTCGTTGGTGGAGCAGTAGAGGAGAGAGGGAGTTAAGAGAAGGGAGAAAAGTTTATTTCTCTTAACCCTTTGAAAATTAATTACTTGTGAAACAATATTTGGCAAGATTTTTCGTAATTTTATGGTTGTAACTCTCTGATTATCAGTTTTAACGAACATCAAAAATCGAATAACGAACAACGATTCATAACCCATAGCAATACTATATCATGAAAAAATCAACCATCATTTTAGGATTATTAGCCATTATTTCTTTGGCATCATGTGCAAGAAAAAACAATTGCCCTGCCTACGGAAGTACGAGCATTGAAAAACCTGCGTACAAAGGTAGAAACTAAGGAAGGGAAAATAGACAGGATAACAAGAGACGTAAAAGGGAAAGCCTTTTTACGTCTCTTGTGGTTTATACCTTTCTCAAATTCAGAGATTTTCCTTAACTTTGTTGAAATAATATCCCAAAAACACAATGACAATTCACAGAGAAAGTAAAGGAACTATTTTGGTAACAATCCTATTTTTGATAGTTCTGAATGGTTCAACAGCTTATTTTTTTCCAGATAATGATATTTTACGTAAAATCATCGTGGTTTTGAGCGTAATTTTAGCCATAATCGTTCTGCAATTTTTTCGTGTACCTGTGCGTACAACTATTCAAAATCCGAAGCACATTATTGCTCCTGCCGATGGTAAAGTCGTTGTGGTTGAGGAAGTTATGGAAACAGAATACTTTAATGCACCACGTCGTCAGGTATCAATTTTTATGTCGCCGATTAATGTGCATATCAATTTCAATTCCATTTCGGGTATCGTTTCTTATTTCAAATATCACCCTGGAAAGTTTTTGGTAGCGTGGCACCCAAAGTCAAGTACGGATAATGAAAGAACAACTATCGTAACAAAACACGCCAACGGAACGGAGGTACTCTTTCGTCAAGTTGCAGGAGCTTTGGCTCGTAGAATTTGTTGGTACGTAGAAGTGGGAACGAAAGTTGAGCAAGGAAAAGAGTTTGGGTTTATTAAATTTGGGTCAAGAGTTGATATTTATTTACCTTTGGACGCAAAGATTTTAGTAAAATTAGAAGATCGTCCAGTGGGAGGAGAAACTGTAATTGCAGAATTAGTATAAAATTTTTGAAAGTATCAAAAAGGGGCTGGAATCTAATTTCAGCCCCTTTTTAATGATTTATCCCCTCAAATACCTCAATCTTTTCCCCTCATCCATACGCTCAATGGCATATCTGAGCATGGTTCGGGGCATATTTTGCAAATGCTCATTCAAAAATTCTTCCAGAGCTAATCCGTCTCTTTTCCCTACTTCACGCAACATTCATCCACAGGCTTTGTGCATAAGGTCGTACTTATGAGTAAGTAATTTTTCGGAAAGGTACTCCCGTGGTTGGTATCCCCACCGAACATCGTGCGTTAGTAACACAAGTATTTGATTATCAATTAATTACAAGCGAAAAGAGGTCGTTGAAATATAACTCAACGACCTCTGTTTACTGTTTTTGGGTACTCATAACGCCTCTCCTCGGTTAGCTGACGCATTTTGTCTGGTCGGGAGACCAGCCACGGGACGAAGAAACCAGATGGGGACTCAGCCACGGGAAAAAGGCGGCTACCGACCAAGGAAATATATTTTTCACTGCTTTTTTGATTAAATATTTAATGAAATACCAATAAATAATTTATACTTAATTCTACTTTGGCACTTTAACTTCACCCCAAGCCCCTCTCCGATGGAGAGGGGAGAAAATATGGTCGAATTCCCCCGACTCCCGTGGTCGGTGTCCTCACCGCACCATCTGGCGACAGCAACACAAGTATTTGATTTTTAGACAATTACCAATAATAATGAGGTCGTTGAATTGATTTTCAACGACCTCTGTTTACTGTTTTTGGGTACTCATAACGCCTCTCCTCGGTTAGCTGACGCATTTTGGCTGGTCGGGAGACTCAGCCACGGGAAAAAGGGGCTACCGACCAAGGAAACATAAATCTAAATCAGTCGCTTGAACACAATTAGGTACAATTTCAGAAGGATGAAAACAATTATATTTTTTGCATTCCTACTTTTCTTTGGAAAGGTTGAA
>JAYUOX010000105.1:0-5496 GCA_043760595.1 Cytophagales bacterium | reverse complement strand
ATATACGACCACAGTTCTGAAAAGGAGGTTTTGTTCGGATTAACCACGATGAATAAAAAGGCTTTAATCGTAGCAAAAGCGAAGGTTTTAGTAGGATTCGATTTTGCGAAAGTGAAAATTCGTTGGCAAGAAGGCACTCGCACGATGATTATCGAAGAATTCCCAGAACCCGAAATTTTAAGTACCGATTCAGATTATAAATTTTACGATATTGACCAAGGGATTTTTAATAAGTTTAAGAATGAAGAATATACTGCCTTGCTCGCCGATGCAAAACAGACGATGCAGACCAAAGCTATTGCCAGCGAATTACCCAAAATTGCGAAAAAACAAGCGGTAGTAATGTTAAGCCAAATGGCGAGTTCTATGGGTTGGGATATTGATTTTCGATTGCCAGCAAGGGAGGAGCAGAAACTGTTGACAGAAAGCATTGGTTTTAATAAACTGTAACCCGATGCTCCTGCATAGGTCTAAAATAAAATTTTCAACCCCGATGCGGAAGCATTGGATTACATAACTGTAATCCAATGCTTCTGTATTGGTCTAAAATAACATTTAAAAGTATTTTGAAGGAAAAATATTTTGCATAATCTCTCGCATCACAACCCCACCCTCCGATTCAGTCCTCTCCAAAGAAAATAATAAAAAGGATTCCAAGAAGTAGGTCGCCAAGCGAGTTTTGAGGCTTTATTGTTCCAATCAATCAAGGCTTTAAAAGATGTTTGAAAGCTATTTTTTGAAAATTCTTGAAGTGTGTTTTCATCTGGATTATTCAAGAATATTTTTTGCTCTTCTTCAATAAATTCACGCTGTAATTTTTGCTGGTCTTCCGAAATAATATTTTTGAGATTTTGATAATTTAAGTTTCCCAAACGATACAATCTCTCCGAAATCCACCATAAAGTTTTGCGATCAAATTTTACGTCTGGCACTTGATTCGTTTCGTTCAAAACGCCGTTTTCACCCAAGAAAAAAGGCTTGTAAATGGATAAACAAGGATTTGAAGTGCCTGTTAACCAAATAGTTACGGGTTTATCTTTCCTGATTTCAACAATCATCGAACCGACAGTATGGCTTGGATTCAGTTTCCCCGTTGTGTGCATACAGACATCACTCGTTGAGGCTTTGTGCGGGGCAAATTTAGAATCGGAATGATGATGGGAAGATAAAATTTTGATGGCAGATTTTACTGAGAAACCTATCTGATTTGCCCCTTGCATAGTCGTTTTTTGGCGAACTTTACAGCCACTCGCCCAAGTCATCAAAGGGTCGGAATAGGCTTGCATAAAGTTAAAGCTACCCGTTTTGAACCAACCTTTTTCTTGGGCAAAATTAAGGGCATTTTCAGAAATCAAGTCATAGTCCTCACCAATGGTCAAACCGTTTGAGATACTGCCGTAATCTTTTACATTTTTGGCAACCCATTCATTACCAGCGGTTTCCAAAATCCAGGCTTCTTCTTTATCGGCAATAATGAAGGAATTGTGGTAATAAAAATCACGATTTTGGTAGCCTCCGCAAGCATCTTGTCCATAAGATTTCAGTAAATCCGTAATACAAATTAAGGCTTCGTTGGCGGTTTTTGACCGTTCCAAAGCGAGTCTCAATAAATCCATTCCTGTGAGTCCTTGGATAGTTTTCTGGAATTTTACTTTCGTGAAAATGGCTTCATTTCCTATTGTTACGCCGTGTTCATTTACGCCCATTTCTGCCCCCCACATCCAGAAGGGTTTTGAAAGAATTACCTCGAAGGTTTCTCCTAATTGAGGAACGTCAATATAAGTACAACGCAAAGTTTTTTTGAGGTGTTTCATTCTTGGAAACCGCATAATCGCCTGAGCCTCATTGGGTTCACGGTCAGAGTTTTTACCAAAAATTAGGGAATTATTTTTTGTAACGGAGGGTAAGGCTATGAAGGTATCGCACATTTTGATTAGAGTTTTAGGTGGTGAATTTAGGAGAAAGTTTTAACATTTGAATAATTAGTCCTAAATTTGTTTATACTCAAATATTAACAAAATGGAAGTGTTACACATAGACAGTCAAAGCCTTTTGAATAATGTGGCTCAAATGCCAGTTCTGGAATTAGAACGATTTTTGAGAGAAGCTAATGCTTTATTATTTCGTAAAAAAACAAAAGACAAGAAACTGCGTGAGCGTCAATTGTTGTATAAAATCAACAGTACCGTCTTGGATAGTTCCCAAATGGCAAAGTATCATGCTTTATCAGAAAAATTACATTTAGGTACAATAGACGACATTGAAGCACTTGAATTTGCAGAATTAGCCAATCAAGAAGAGAAACTTCGTAATCAACGGGTTAAATATATGATTGAACTTTCTCAACTTCGTGAAACAACTTTATTGCAAGTAATGGAGTCGTTAGGCTTAACTCCAATTACTCGTGCCTAAGATTTATATCCCTAAAAATATTCAAAGAACAATTCGAGAGTTATCACACGATTACTGCGAATACTGTATGTTACCGTCCAATTTTTCTACTGACTTTTTCCATTTTGAACATATTATTCCTGTAAGTATCAATGGCGAAACAATTTTAGAAAATCTGGCTCGTAGTTGCGGGTTATGTAACAACAATAAACGAGATAAAATACATAACATCGACCCGTTGACTCAGCAAAGTGTGAGATTATACCACCCCCGACAGGATATTTGGATTGATCATTTTCAATGGAGTGATGATGATTTGCACCTTGTTGGATTAACTTCAATTGGAAGAGCCACTATCGAATTGTTGAAACTGAATCGGCTTAATGCTATCAATTTACGCAGATTGCTCAAAATGGCAGATTTACACCCTCCAAAATTTACGATTGATTCTTAATTCAAACTTTTATCTGGGGGGCTTGCTTAAAAATGAGCGAAGTCGGAATCAATCCTACCAATTTTTTCTCAAAACTAACCGCAGGAATCCCCAGCATATCCGAAACTTCATCACCCATTAAAAATCGCATTTGAGCCGCTGGAAATGATTTTAATAATGGATTTTCGATAAATTTCTCCATCGTGTCCAAGAGGGCTTTTGTCAATAATTTACCTTCATCGGAAGGTCTGAATTGGCGTTTGGCAATAACTTTATCCATCACAAAGGCTTCTCGTAAATTGTTGGGAATCAGTTGTTTATCTATTCCCATGATTACTGAAACTACATTCCAAAAATGCAAATAGGCTTCCGAATCGGACTCTTCGGGTTCGGTTCCCATTTTTCGCATTCCTCTGATAACAATGTACGAAAACGCCCCATTTGTTCCAGCCATATCTTCTTGATTGACGGGTTTTCCCCAAGCCAAATTCCAAGTACCGTGAAACTCAGTAAAAAAGCGAATGGTGGCGTGCATCAGTCTGACTTTCAGTATTTTACGGATTGCCTCATCATTTGTCCAGTTTTTTTCTTGGGTAATTATTTGCACAAATTCCCCCGTTTCTTCTAATCTTTTGAGGGTATCAGTTGATATTCTTTGGGACATCGCCAAGACTTTTGCCCCGTCCGCCCCTGCATAACAATACGGAAGCGAATAACAGGCTAACATCAATCCAATTTGATTCTGATTTTTGTTAAAAAACTTTATGCCTTTTTGCATGAGTTTTTTATCTGCAAAGTCTGGAAGGGCATTATTTTGTTCAATAAATTCGTTGATAATTTTGTAGGAAGACGTTGATTCTGAACTATTTAGCCACGAGAACATCGAACGTACTCCTGTGATTCCTTCGCTATCAAAAAGGCGTTGAATGACATCATCAGCCAATGGGTCGCCCGTTTGACGGAGTGTGTCCATGAGGTCGTTGGGAAATTGGCGAGTTGGTTTTATTGCTTTCATGTCTTGGAGTTATAATAGTTAAAGAGTTTTATGAGTTAAAAAGTTTTATTTTCTTTCTGGGTTATTGTCATCCCGAAGCATGAGGGAACTATTATTTTAACTCTTCAATCATATTTTGAGAGAAGAAGTCAGTTCCCTCATACCTCGGAATGACAGCACCGTGAAAATCTCAAAAGATTTAAAATACTTAATAGATTGATTATCAAAATCTTAGAACCCTGATAACCAAGAGCTAATAATAAATAATCAACCACACCCAACCATTTTACAATAATTTTCATCTTACAATTGAAACCTAATTACGATGACATAAACGAACATCGAATAACCAAAATCGAACATCGAAACTATGCCCGATAAATACTCACCATAAGGGCTTTTTCAAAGTACGTTAATTACTTGATTATGAATAATTTAAAAAGATATTTTTAGAAGAAGTAAGACTTGTTTCTCAATTTTGTAATTGCAAAAAGACAAAATTATAGATGAAACAAAATCTTACTCCAAACGAAATTAATCTTTATTACGAAGAATTACAAAGTAAACTCACTGACAGTCGTCAATCAAAAGGTAAACGTCACGAATTAGCCTTAGTCTTGACAACGATGCTTTTAGCTATATTGCGTTCAGTCGGTAAATTAAATGTATCGGTGATTCATCGTCAAATGTGTCGAGAACATGATTTAATCATAATTTCCTTGGGTCTAAAAAGGCGAAAGGTAGTTTCTGACACTCAATTTCGTCGTATTCTTAGCGGCGTAGATTATCAAACTTATAATGAATTGAATGATGCTCATTTTGGTGTTTCTATTACTGAGGTTTCGGGTGAATGGAAGGCAGTTGATGGGAAAGAGATGCGAGGGAACATAGACGGATTATCAGGGAAAAAACGAGGAGAGAACGTGGTGAGGATGGTTTCGCATGAAGATAAACTAAGTCAAATATTAGGATTTTATCATGGGCATAAGGAATCTGAGAAGACTGTGGTCAGGGCATATTTTCATAGTAAAACAGTCTTATATGGCTCATATAGTTTTGATGCACTGCATACGAGTATTGGTTTATTGGAGGAAATAAATCAAAAAGGAGGCGTTTATTTGGCACAGGTAAAAAATAACCAAAAAGGACTTCTCAAAGAATGTATCCATATGACTCAACACATGATACCTGTTGAGAAATACGAAACTTTTGATAAGGCACATGGTAGAGAAGAACACAGGATTGGTTATTTATTACACATGAATGTAGAAGCATTAGATTCCAAGTGGAATAATAGCAATATAAAGACATTATTGATTGTTGAGAGAAAAGTGAGACGAAGTAAAAATGCCCATTTTAGCCATGAAATAGCATTTTTTGTTTCAAATAAAGAATTAAAAAAGAATGTCGGACTTGAATTGTTTACTGCCGCACGTGGACATTGGAACGTGGAATCAGACAATTATGTAAGAGATGTCACACTGGGTGAAGATGACATAAAATGTAAAGAAAGTTCTCGGATTAGAATGATTGCTTCAGCAATTAATAACGTATTAAATAGAATACGATGTTTTGATACAGGTAATAATATAAGAGCGTTTAGGGAAGAACTAATCTTCAATAGAAATAAAGCAATAGCCTGTTTATCAAGAACTTAGACAACAATGAAAAAACCGTT
>JAYUOX010000104.1:0-5513 GCA_043760595.1 Cytophagales bacterium | reverse complement strand
TCCAGCCTATGTGCGTAGTAAATATGCCTACACACAAAAACAGACAGATAACTGGGAAGGTTACTGAATCTGACAAAAGTGGTTTGCCAGGAGCAAGTATTCTGGTTAAAGGAACTACTCGTGGAACAACTACTAACTCAGACGGAATTTATAAAATTGCTGTAAAAGAAGGCTCTACTCTCATTTTCAGTTCTTTGGGTTACGAAAAGAAGGAAGTGAAAGTAGGGACTCAGAATGAAATAAATGTTTCCTTAATTAATTCAACTTCGGAACTTGAGGAAGTCACAGTTACTACGGCTTTTGGATTGGATAAGAATAAACGTTCTTTAGGTTACGCCACTCAAACCGTTAGCGGTGATGATATTGCTGAATCAGGGCGTGAGAATATCTTTAACGCTCTTCAATCAAGAGTTGCAGGTGCAACCATTAATGCCACTTCGGGAGCACCAGGGGCATCTTCTGCCATTGTTCTACGTGGATTCAATTCGTTAAGTGGTAATAATTCACCTTTAATTGTTGTTGATGGTTTGCCCATTAATAACTCTACTTTAAATCAAGGACAATTAGCTTCAGGAGGTTCTAATAGAGATAATGACTTTTCCAACCGCTTGGCGGATATTAACCCCAACGATATTGAAAGCCTTACCGTTTTGAAAGGACCAGAAGCCACTTCACTTTATGGAATTGATGCGGGAAGCGGTGCAATCATTATTAAAACAAAAAAGGGACAGGCCGGCAAACCAAAAGTTTCGTACAATAATTCTTTTAGAATAGACCAAAATTATCTATTTCCAGAACAAACTCAAACAGTTTATGGAACAGGGAATTCAGGTTTTCCTACTGTAACTCGCTCGCTTTTTGGTCCAAAAATACCCGAGGGTACACAAATTTATGACAATTTGAGAAATTTCTTTCAAGATGCTTTATCGGCTCAACATAATTTATCCATCAATGGTGGTAAGGGTCAATTTACCTATCGTGCATCTTTGGGGACTCTCAATCAGACAGGTACAGTTCCTAATACTTCGGCAGATAGATACAATGGTAAATTAACGTTGGGATATGCATCTTTAAATAAAAAATTAGATGTTTCATTATCAGGTACTTACACTGAAAGCAATAATATTAAGGCAATAAAGGGTGGGGTTGGTAATGGATTAACGGATGGTGGATACATGGTTGGGCTTTTATCTTGGCCCGTAACCGATGATGCCAGTAATTATGAAAAATCTCCCGATGTTCGTCGTAGATTTTTTGATAATGATAATATTGGAGAATCTGATAATCCTTATTGGACAGTTAATAAAAATAGAAGCGAAGATGCTACTTATAGAAGAATTTACAATCTTTCCATTACTTACAAACCTTTAGATTGGCTTACGTTAATTGCAAAAGGAAGCCGTGACGGTTACAATCAAAATGGCTATTCTTTTTTTCATCCGAGTTCTAATTCTTTTTATAACGTTGGTGGACAATTAGAGGAATACACACAAGATTTTCGTGGGTATAGTGGTGTGTTCATTGTTGGAGCAAGTAAAAAAATAAGTTCAAAAATCAGCATGGATTTGAGAGTTGGAACGGCAGTCGATGATTTCAAAACTGAAACCTTTTCTAAACGTGGACAAGGTTTGGTAAGGCAAGTTGTAGGTAATAATTTATATCTTCCAGAATTCAGAACAATTAATCCTGCTACTTATTTAGATAGTCGTTCATTGGGACGTGATACGCTGACACTCAGACGTTTACAGGGTGTTTTTGGTGAATATGTTTTGAGTTATGACAAGTGGTTGACCCTGACTATTACAGGTCGTAATGACTGGACTTCAACCCTTCCAGAAAATGCTCGTTCATTTTTCTATCCCGCCACGAGTTTAGCTTTTATATTTAGTGATTTATTGCCAAAAAGTAACGTCCTCACTTACGGTAAGTTACGTGCTTCTGTTGCACAAACTGCCAAAGATATTTCTCCTTATGGTTCACAATCAGTTTACGCTAAACAGTTATCGAGTGGTTTGGGTTTTGGCTACGGTTTTACAAATAACAATCCGTTTATCGTTCCTGAACGTCAAAGCACTTATGAAATCGGAACAGAATTGAAGTTTTTTAAGGGTAGATTAGGAATTGATGCGGCTTATTATAACACTAAAAATATTGGTCAAATCGTGCGTGGTGTACGTTTAAGCTATGGTTCGGGCTTTATTTTATCAACCCTCAATGTTGCAGATACTCGTAATGAAGGAGTTGAAGTTATCTTAACGGGGCAACCAATCGTTTCTAAAAACTTAGTCTGGAATACTACTTTTAACTTTGCTTCAACCAAGAATGAGGTACTAAATTTACCTGCCAACATCCCCGAATATTATAATTCAGATACTTTCGTAAGTGGTTTCAGAAACGGTTTAATTCCAGGAGGTTCAACCACTTCAATCACAGGACAAGATTATCTCCGCAATACAAAAGGACAAACATTGATTGACCCAGGTACTGGAAATCCATTAGTAAATCCAAATTATCAGAAAATTGCAGAACGTAATCCTGATTTCACATTAGGCATAAATAACAGTTTTAATATTTACGGAAAATTTAGTTTTTCATTCCTTTTGGATATTAGAAAAGGCGGCGATATTATGAATGGAACGGCTTATGTTCGCACTTTGGTAGGACATACTGCCATTACACTTGACCGTGAAAAAGCTCAAATTGTGCCAGGTGTGTTGAACGATGGTTTACAAGAAACTGATAAACCAACTGTGAATACCATTCAAGTTTATCCTCAATCCACTACTTATTATCAAGATGGAAGACTTTATCCAGTAAATTTTGTAGAAAAAAGCGTTAATTGGCTTCGTTTACGTCAATTATCATTGAGTTATTCGCTCCCAAAAACCTTCTTGAAACAAATAGGTTTTGAAAACGCCAGTGTATTTGTGAATGGAACAGATTTGTTCATTTTAACAAATTATTCAGGGGCAGATCCAACGGCAACCAATTCAAATAATGCTTCAACGCAAGGAATTGGAGGTTTTGGTATCGACTGGTTTTCAACGTCAATTCCACGTGGTTTTTCAGCGGGAATAAGAGTTGATTTCAAAGTTAAATAATTAGTTTTAATTAACAGACACTAAGAAAATGAAAAAAATATTCATATTATTTATTTTGGCATTTAGTACGATTTCATGCAGAGATTATATCGAAGAAGCCTTCAAAAATCCAAATGCCCCTACCGAAGTTGCACCTGCGGAAGCATTGCCCGCTTTGTTTGCCAGTATGGCAATTGGGATTCAAAATGATTCTCGTTTTACGGGGAGATATACTCAATACTGGACACTCACTTCAAACAGCGGTTCTTGGGACAGACAAGGATATGATCCAAATTCTGATAATGGAGGCGAGAAATGGAGAATGCACTATTGGCTTTTAGGGCAGAACGTTAACAATATGATTCGTGATGCTCATAAACAAAATAAACCTGAATACGTAGGTGCAGGTTACGCTATTTTTGCATGGAGTTGGTTGAACTTAACTGATTATCATGGAGATGTTATTTTAAAACAAGCCTTTGATACTGAACGACTTACTTTTGAATATGATTCACAGGAAGACGTTTATAAATACATAGTTGCACTTTGCGATTCGGCTGAAAATAACCTAAAAAGAGCTTCATCTAAGCAAGTCTCAGCAGATTTTGTTAATGCTGACAAATGGTTTTATGGTGGGAATATGACGAAATGGCAAAAATTTGTGAATGGCGTTCGAGCAAAATTGGCACATCGTTATTCTTTAAAAAGTACATACAAACCAGATGATGTAATTAAAAACGTGGATGCATCAATTGCAAATTTGGATGATGAAGCAATGGTACAATTCAATAACGGACCTGCTTCATCAAATGATGCCAGTTTCTTCGGACCTCGTCGTGCTAATTTAGCAGCTTACCGTCCATCTGACTATGTAATTCGTCTGATGGACGGAACATATTATACAGGAGTAAAAGACCCTCGTATGGCATACCTTTTTAAACCCAGTGATGATGGTATTTTTAGGGGTATAACCGTGAATTTGGGAGAGAGTACCACTTTACCAGCCAATAGAAAAACATATAATTTCTTTGGAACAGCAACAAATGCTTCCCCAACCGGAGGAGTTGATGCCAATTCAAGAAGTTTTTTCAAGAATAATGCAAAATTTCCAATCATGACTTTGGCTGAATTGCAATTCATTAAATCCGAAGCAGCCTTTTTGAAAGGAGATAAAAACATGGCTTATTTAGCTTTTCAAGCTGGTATAAAAGCCAGTTTTGATATGTTTACAAAAAATTATACGGGTTATAAAGATTTTACCGCTACGGAAGTTAGTGCTTATATAACGGCAGTAAGTCCTAAAACAGCCAGTGAATTGACCATTAAGGACATTATGGTTCAAAAATATTTGGCACTTTGGGGATACGGCTTTGAAGAAACGTGGGTAGATTTACGTCGCTATCAATACAGTCCAGATGTATATCCAACTTGGACTTTAGCAACTTATTATCCAGATAATTTAAGCAAAAACGTGTATCGTGTACGCCCAAGATACAATTCCGAATATCTTTGGAATGTAGAAGCACTCAGAAAAGTAAAAGGACTTGATCCTGATTACCATACAATTCCAACGTTTTTTGCGATAAAAAATTAACATAAAAACAGATTTATCAACATGAAATATATATCAATTATTGTTTTAACATTATTTTTTGCGGGATTATTTTCTTGTGAAAAAAACCTGATAGAAGCAAATCAGCAATGGCAATTTGCCGACCCGATGAAAGCAAATCTAAAAGTGGTGAATACTTATACTTCCAATATTCCAGCGGGAGCTCCCGGAGTAGGGGTAACTCGTTTTTATGTTTATCAAGATTTGGATAAACTTAACGGAAACGCCCTTTCATCGCCTGGTTCATGGCCTGGTTCAGCCACGTATGCGTCTGTAAAACCAGGAACAACTGCTTTCAATTTAATATTAGATAGAAGAGTTGGAAATGACTACGGAAAATCCGTGAAAGGAGATACTGCATTTTCTGACAAATCAAGCATAGAAGCGGGTAAATTTTATACGATGTTTATGATTGGTGAATCTCCCAAGCAATCATTGTGGACAATTGAAGATAAATTAATTGAGCCACAAGAAAATTTTTATGCGGCTCGTTTTATCAATTTAGTAGTTACAGCAACTCCTAAATCAGTTGACGTATATTCACGAAGAGAGAGAAAGGTTTTAGCTCCAAATTTAGCATTCAAAACAAGCACGGAATTTATAAATATACCCGTTGCTACAATTGGTGATACCTTAGACGTTAGAGATGTGGGAACTACAAAAATTCTATATAGTTTCCTCAATTTCAATCCTGCCAGCAGAAGGTCTTATACTTTTTATACTTACGGGAAAACAGGGTTCGCTATTGAGAGATTGGTAAATTATATCAACAAATAGAGCTACCTGTTTTATCAAAAAGCCGTTCCAAACAATCTGGAACG
>JAYUOX010000103.1:0-16694 GCA_043760595.1 Cytophagales bacterium | reverse complement strand
TCTTCGTGTCCGCCTTATCAAACGTGGAGTAATAATGGAGGTTGGGAGTGGAGAGGTTCAAAACCAGAGGATAAATCGGCTTTATTTAATACGATTGCTTCTGATTATGATTACATTAAAACGGTTGGCATAAAATTGAAAGCTGGGCGAGATTTTTCACGAGATTTTGCTTCGGATTCTGCGGGCGTAATCCTAAATGAAGCCGCCGTGATAAGAATGGGACTCAAAAATCCTGTGGGGGAATTATTAAAATGGAATGGGGTAACTCGCCAAGTTGTTGGCGTTGTGCCTGATATGCAAATGGATTCACCTTTTGAGGTAGTTCGTCCTACAACCATCATTTTTTCTAAAACATGGATTAATCTGATTTGTGTAAGAATGAATCCAAACGTTTCAGCTTCGGCAGCCATCAAAAAAATGACTCCAATTTTTGATAAACATAATCCTGGTTTTCCTTTTGATTATCAGTTTACAGATGAGCAGTACGCCAAGAAATTTAATTATTTAGAACTTATCGGCAACCTTTCGTTGGCGGTTGCATTCTTAGCCATTTTCATTTCATGTTTGGGTTTATTTGGCTTGGCATCATTCATGGCAGAACAACGCACGAAAGAGATTGGCGTTCGGAAGGTTTTGGGAGCTACGGTGTTGAATATCACCACTTTATTATCAAAAGACTTCTTGAAATTAGTAATAATTTCCATCGTAATTGCCTCACCAATTGCTTATTTTGCAATGAAAAGTTGGTTACAGGATTATGAATATCGCATAGAAATTGGGGCGGGGGTTTTTATTTTAGTAATGATTGTTGCAGTTGTAATTGCCTTATCAACAGTGAGTTATCAGGCGATTAAAGCGGGGTTGGCAAATCCTGTGAAGTCGTTGCGGACGGAGTGATTTGAGGAGGAAAGGAGATGGGAGGAATGGAGGAAAATAAAATAAAAAGCCCATAAAACATCGTCTTACAGGCTTTTTTTATGAATCTACCAAATCTTAGATTCCGTTCGCTTTCTTGATATACAACTCCAAGGCTCCCGTCATGGATGGGGCGTTGGGAAGCGGGGCTTGAATATCCAAAATCAATCCTGCCTCCGAAACTGCCTTTGCGGTAGTTGGTCCAAAGGCTGCCATTCTGGTTTTGTTTTGATTAAATTCTGGAAAATTATGAAACAATGACGTAATACCTGATGGACTGAAAAACGCTAAAATATCGTAGGTAACTTCCTCTAAATCAGACAAATCCGCTGAAACTGTTTCGTACATCACGGCTTCGGTCAAGTGTAGCTCATTTGTTCCCATAAACCCTGGAATATCATTAGTACGTTTATCTGAACATGGAAACAAGAATTTCTCTGTCTTGTGTTTCTTGATTAATTCTAACAATTCAGCCGCCGTCTTTGTACCCGTAAAAATTTTGCGTTTACGGATAACAATGTATTTCTGTAAGTAATTAGAAGTCTGTTCGGTGATACAAAAATATTTCATATCAGCTGGTACTTCGATACGTGCTTCTTTGCAGATACGGAAGAAGTGATCAACGGCGTTGCGACTTGTAAAAATAATCGCCGTGTGGTCAAGAATATTAATCTTGTCTTTGCGAAATTCTTTGTACGCAATGCCTTGTACTTCGATAAATGGGCGGAAATCGACCTTGATGTTGTATCGTCGTGCCAACTCAAAATAGGGTGATTTTTCGTCAGTCGGGCGAGTTTGGGTAACTAAAATACTGGTTACTTTGGTCAATCTGTCTGGATGTGCGGTTACTGTATTTTCGCTCATAGTCAATGCTTTGAACTTGGATTATAATGTGGGGCTAATCTTTGTGAGTAGGTATTGGATTTTAGGAATTAGGGTTAGTATTATTATATGACACACTAAACCAAACCTCAACTAATCCTTACAATCAAACATTTTTGAGAATACTTCTACTCTTCAAATAACATTGAACAAATCAACTATCAAAGGGCAAAACGAATGCCTACGATTAGAGGGATTAATTCAACGATGCAAAGATACGAAAATAAATACAGATTTTTTAGTGTCGTCATCTTATTTATAGCAAAGTAGAGCAAAGCCAAACGTCCGATATAGAATACAGAAATGGGAATAAAAAGGTAACTCTGGGCATTTTTAACAATGATTGGTACAGAAACCGCACTCAAAGTCAGTACTACCAGAATAATTAAAAAGAATAAACTGGATGCCTGAATTATCTTGAAATAATGAACATTGGTAATATTATCAAGTCGATAAAGATTAGATAACACCCTCAATGCTAAGTACTTGAAGACAAGCGACACAAAAACTATGGTGGATATTTCTAAATAATTGAGCAATAATGTTCCTAACGACTCGCCGTCTTTGAGGATATTACTGGCTGAAAAAAAGTCAGTTTTTCCATGCGTAATGAGCATAAAAATGAAGGCAAGTGTTAGACTCAGATTTACTACAAAGAGAATATTTCCTAAGTCAAAAGGCTTATTTACGATAAAAGAATCATCTCTTTTGGTAATGGTCAATAAATCTCTAAAACTGAAGAAACGTTCAAAAGATCTGGGTTGAAAATTGAATAGAAAAGCGTAAAAACAGGCTAAAAATATCAGTCCAAAAACAAAAAAATTTTGAAAAGGGGTAATTTCTCTGGGTAAAATAGTCAGTAGAGACGACCCCATCTGGACGGCTTTTTGGGCTTTTGAAATCTTGTTACCCACTTGAATATTAATGTCTTCGACATTGCTATTGTTTCCGTAGATGGTCAGGAATAGTTTGGTTTTGCCAAAGGCTTCTTGCAAACTATCCACATCTAAAATTACCCAAGATGAAACGGGTAATTTTTTCTGTAGAGAGGCATCCAGAAAGAGGTAATTTTCTTTTTCCGAAAAATACAAAATCTTGTAGCCTTTGTAGTTTTCTATGTCAAAAAACAAACTGAAAGAATTGTACCCTTTGTGCAATTCACGGACGTAGGGGACGTATGCCTTGTATTTATCATCAAAAACTTGCCAGTCATTTTGATAGTCGTGAACCAAATAAAATGCGTTTTCAGGACCTATTCCACCTTTTGCGTGGGTTTCGGTGGGCAATAAACAATGAACAATTAGCAATAAACAATGAATAATAATAATCCGTGGTGAAGATAATCCTATACTTTTTATATCGTAAAATCTGTCAAAAAAATCCGACAAAAAAGAAACCCTTTGAGACTTTGGGAGTCTCTCAGGGTTTTGAATATCGTTATGAAATAATGTTACGTTCAATGGTTGGCTTGTCTTTTTTTACAAAATTACAGAAAAAGGTTTACATATTTATTTATGATTTTACCACTCCTAACTACTCTCCATTGTACAGAAAACATTACTAAAATTCTTTTTCAACAAATCACTTTTATGAATCACAAAAGCCAAATCTCCCGCATCGCCCCACTGAAAATCTCCTCGGGACGTTACTTTCAAGAGCGTTATCCAGTCTTGGGGTTCGCCTTTTTTGCTCAGTGCAGCTTGTAATTCGGGTGATTCGTGTTGGGTAAAAAAGTACCCATTTATTTCAAAATCAACTTTATTGAGTTCTTGTACTGGGGTTTCAAAATTATCATAAATTTTGTCTTCCAACTTTTCATCAACTTCAAAGGCTTCTTCTAATTTTTCAGCACGCCCCTTAAAAATATGGGGGTAGTTGTAATGGAAATAGAAAAACGGAAACGTAACCATCTCATTTACAGCAACTTTGATTCCTTGATAACAGCCTTCGTCCACCATTTCATAATAATCTTCGTTGCTGAATATTAGATTTTTTCCTGAGATAAGTTCCTGATTTTCTCCCTCAGAATAAAGCACTTGGGCAAGTTTGAATTTATCTTCAAAACCTATAAAATGCAAGGAACTCAGAAAAAAATAGAGTGTCCCAGTTCGGGGCATATAGTCTTGGAGATGAGCTATTTCTTGGCAATTTATTTGAGCGATAAATTCGTATTTGTAAGTCTTTTTATCGTATTTAAAAGTTGGATAAACGATACTTTCGGGCAAATCAGGCATCCCTCCAAAGCGATTATTTCCAATTGTTTGATAATCTTCATCCCCCGAAATCGTAAAACCAACGGTCTTTTTGCCCAAAGCCACTAAATCTGATTGATATTCGGTCAGTTCATTTTCTTTGATAATTGATTCTATGGGTTTCAGAAGTGGACTATTATTTTCGATAAAAAACAGTTCATTATTCCATTCTTTTATTCCTTTTCCGTCCGCTCCACGATACTCAAAATCAAGCAAACGGCGTTTGTCTTTGATGCTCATTTCTAAGCCTTTTACCTTATTGAAAGCCACTGAGAGCGATTTTAGCGGATTGACTCCTATTTTTAGATTACTCAGTTTTGGCAATTTTGCCAGAGCCTCTGGGAGTGTTTGGAGTTGATTTTTGTTCAAAGAAATAACCGTCAATTCCTTACATTCAACAGCCTCTGGCAATGAGGTTATCTGGTTATTGTCGGCAAAAATATGTAGCAGTTTTGGTAACTGAAAAATACTATCGGGGAGGTTTACTAATTGGCAATTAGAGACATTTAGGGTTTCTAATTTTTTTAAATTACCCATGCTATTGGGTAGTTTAGCGATGGCACAGTTTATTATTCCAAAACTTTGCAACTCGGTTAATGCTCCAATTCCCGCTGGAATGCCATCGAATGGAGCGTGAATATTGTTATAATAATCTTGATAGTTTCCAAAATGCAAAGTCTTTAAGTTCTTGAAATTCAATATCTTAACAGGAAATTCAGGGGTTTCTAATTTCTCTAATTT
Source organism: Cytophagales bacterium (assembly GCA_043760595.1). Taxonomy (GTDB): domain Bacteria; phylum Bacteroidota; class Bacteroidia; order Cytophagales; family Spirosomataceae; genus Arcicella. The sequence goes on along the minus strand of JAYUOX010000103.1, from coordinate 11,904 downwards.
CAAATATTGAATCACGTCATTGGCTACGCCTTCGGTTTCTGCGATTGACGAAAAATAATATTCTCGCCAGTTTAATTTACTGTAATCAAATTGTCTATAAATTTTTACAGGAAAAATAGGCGAGTCATCGTAAGTGGGTTTCAAATAACCATCATAGCCCATCCAACCCTCTTGAAAGGTGATTTTACCGTAATAACTCATACTATGATGAAAACCCTCTTTTCGTAGATAAAAATGAGGTCCATTGGTTTTATCTTCTTCGAGCGAGAGTTCACCCGTAGGAACTCCATTTTTATGGATTCCCAAACATCCAAATTGTAGCGAAACAGAGCCGTCTTGGTCATAATCATCCAATAATTGCTTTTTGATTGCCATTTGTGGATTCAATAATTCAGCTTTTATTTCAGTAAAAAATTCATGCGATAATTCAGCAATCGAAAAATTACATTTCTTTATTTTGAAATTATATTCGCCAATTTGGAAACAGTCTTTGCCGTCTTTGGGTATCTCAAAGGTTGGGATTTCGGGTAATACTTGTTCTTCCATGAGTTTGATTGTTATATTTTTCAATTACTGTAGCTCGAAGTGGTACTTCGAGAAATTGGAGTCCGATTCTCGAAGTACCACTTCGAGCCACAGCAATTCCAATTATATGTATGATAAAAGTACAAAAAATGATTGAAATAAGTATCTGGACATAATCAGTTCAAGAGAAATTGTACACTTAAACGTATCCTCTTTGATTTGAAGGAACTTCCCGAAAGTTATTTCTACTTTCGGGAAGGCAAACGATACTCTTATTTTTACAATTTCCCTAAACAGAACTCATGGCATGAGTACTTATTGTACAGATACATAAAACAAAAAAGGAAGGCTTCGTTTTGAACGAAGCCTTCCTCAAACTTAACGACTTATTACTCAATGACTTAAAAACTACAAACCCAACGCCTTCAACATCGTTGCCCCAATATCGGCTGGCGAGTGAACTACGTGGATTCCACAGGCTGCCATAATTGCCATTTTGGCGGCTGCCGTGTCGTCTGCACCTCCGATAATTGCTCCTGCATGGCCCATTCTACGACCTTTTGGGGCAGTTTGTCCTGCAATAAACCCAACGACAGGCTTACGGTTTCCGTCAGCTTTAATCCAGTTGGCAGCTTCGGCTTCCATGCCTCCACCGATTTCGCCAATCATTACGATTCCTTCGGTTTCTGGGTCGTTCATTAATAATTCTACTGCTTCTTTGGTGGTTGTTCCGATGATGGGGTCGCCTCCGATACCAATGGCAGTGGTTTGTCCTAAACCTGCTTTGGTCAATTGATCAACGGCTTCGTAGGTCAAAGTACCTGATTTTGAGACGATTCCGATTTTCCCTTTCGTAAAAATAAAACCAGGCATGATACCCACTTTGCATTCTCCTGCCGTCATTACGCCTGGACAATTTGGTCCAATTAACGTAGTTCCTTTTCCTTGAATATACTCTTTGGCATAAATCATATCCTTCGTTGGGATGCCCTCGGTGATACAAATAATCACTTTGATTCCAGCATCAGCCGCCTCCATGATGGCATCCGCAGCAAACGCTGGTGGTACAAAAATAATAGAAGTATTAGCTCCTGCTTTTTCAACTGCTTCAATAACAGTATTAAAAACGGGACGGTCAAGGTGCGTTGAACCACCTTTGCCTGGGGTAACACCACCTACTACATTCGTGCCGTATTCCATCATTTGTTGTGCATGAAACGAACCTTCTGTCCCTGTGAATCCTTGAACGATTACTTTTGAGTTTTTATTAACGAGTACACTCATTTTATTTGATATGAATTATTTTTAATGAAAATCCTTAATTTACTGTAAAGGTATAGCCAGAATCTGAAAGGACAAAAGGGAGGTTGAAATTAAATGTTTTGATAATTAGTATGTAGATTTTAGTATATTTGAAAAAAATATATATGCTTATGGAATTATTGATAGAAAACGTAGCCGAAGAAAGAGAATTGACTTCCTACGAAATTGAACGAGATAAACCAATGCCCAGCAGAAACCACGGAAAATTACAAATGCGTATTGGAAGGATGCTTCTCAATCAATACGAAGACCGCTTTGATATCGTCTCAGAGCCAACTTTACAAATGCTCGAACGTCCACGAGTGCCAGATTTGGCGTTTTTTAATGTGCAGGAAAGTGATTGGTTTGATGACGAAACGAAGATTACGGAAGTTCCACAGGGGGTTATTGAGATTTTATCGCCAAGTCAATCCGAACAAGAATTAATTACTAAATTCCCTCCATATTTTAATTTGGGTGTAAAAACAGTTTGGCTTGTTGTACCCGTTTTCCAAACGATTTATGTTTTTGATTCTCCTCGAAGTTATCAGACTTTTACTATTGCTAATCCCATTTTGAAAGATACCATTTTGGATGTTGAATTAGATTTGAATAAAATTTTTGCGTAAAATTGTCTTTAAAATAACGAAGCCCATAATCGAAATTTTCAATTGTGGGCTTTATCATTATAAAGGTTTCTCTACTTCAAAAACCCCTCCTCATCCTCCTTGGGCTTGGTTGCTTGTTGTTGCACACCCGTCGAATCCGTTACGATATAGGACTGGTTACACCCCAAATCAGCATCTTTGGGCTTTCGGAATGGTTCTTTTTTGAATCCTGCAATGGCTAAGGATTTATCGGCATAGACCATATCCATGAACTTTCCGTAGGCGGGCATTGCCATTTTTGCTCCTTGTCCGAGAGCAATATTACGATAATGAATACTTCTATCATCACCACCTACCCACACACCCGCTACCAAATTTTGGGTTACGCCCATAAACCACCCATCTGAATAATTGGAGGTTGTGCCTGTTTTGGCTCCAATATCATTTCCTTGGGCACAATTATACTTTTTTAAGCCCTCGGCAGTTCCTCCTGGCTCTTGGATTGCTCCTTTGAGCATATGAGTCATTTGATAAGCGGTTTCAGAACTAATCACTTTTTTGGAAGTGGTTTCAAAACGTTTCAACTCATTTCCATTTTTATCTTCAATTCTCAAAATCAAGATTGGGTCGATTCTTTCGCCTTCATTCATAAAGGTACAATACGCCGCAACTTGCTCATATACAGATACTTCACTCGCTCCCAAGCACAGCGAAGGCGTTTCATTCAGGGTACTCTGTATTCCTGCACGATGAGCAAATTCAGCCACTTTTTGAGGACTCAGTTTTTTCATCAAACCTGCCGCCACTGAATTGATGGATAATCCCATCGCATGGCGGAGGCTCATATTTGCGTAGGAATATCGACCATCTGAATTCTGGGGAGTCCAAGGTTTGCCAACCAATCCATCTTCACGTCCAAAAGTTACGGGTTCGTCCACCACATAATCACATAAATTAGCAACGTTATTTTCTAAAGCTGCCGCATACACAAAAGGCTTGAAAGTAGAACCAGGCTGGCGTTTGGACTGACGCACATGATCGAATTTAAAAAATTTGAAGTTGATTCCGCCAATCCACGCCTTCACGTGTCCATCGTTGGGATTCATTGCCATAAAACCACAGTTCAATATTTTTTTATAGTAACTCATTGAATCTAAGGGAGATAGCGTTGTGTCTTTATCTCCTTGATAAGAAAAAACGGTCATTCTGACGGGCGTTTTTAATATTTTCCAAACAGCATCTTCGTCTCCATCGTATTCTATCATCAAAGATTTATAGCGTTGAGTCCGTTTCATGGCATCTTTCAAAAATCCCTTGATTTCGTGCATCCGCTCGTCCACCCACGGGTTACGTCCTCGCCAGTGAGCGTAGAATTTCTTTTGCTGGTCTCTCATGTGATTATCCAGCGACACCTGAGCGTATTCTTGCATTCTTGAGTCAATGGTAGTATAAATTTTCAGACCACTGGTATAAAGATTCAGTTTATCGCCTTCGTCACGAGTAGAATTTATCTCTGATAAAAGGCTCACCAACTGTTTTTTGACAGACTCCCGAAAATAGGGAGCATCACCCGTATTTTGATTTTCTACCTTAAAATTCAATCCAAGCGTTTTACCTTGTAAGTTGATAGACTCTTCCTGTGAAATATAATTGTAGTGATTCATCTGACTCAAAACGATATTCCTACGTTTCATACAACGTTCTGGATGTCGGCGTGGGTCGTATAGAGATGGATTTTGCAACATTCCAATCAAGGTTGCCGCTTCTTTTTCAGTTACGTTATTGACATCTTTTCCAAAATACGTCTTGCAGGCAACTCTGATTCCGTAGGCATTGTTGCCAAATTCTACTTCGTTGAGGTACATTTTCAGAATCTCTTGTTTGGTATAACGGCTTTCTAAACGTATTGCCAAAATCCATTCCTTGGTCTTGGCAATGATGGTACGGACGAGCGGAATTTTTGCTAAAAGTCCTTTATAACTTTTTCCTTCTTCGCCCTCGTCAGTAGCTTCGACATGGCGAGTATCAAAAAGATTTTTGGCTAATTGTTGTGAGAGCGTACTACCTCCACCCGCACTACCCAAACGGGTAATTACTCTGAAAGTCGAGCGTAAATCAATCCCTGAATGTTGCGTAAAACGAGCGTCCTCGGTGGCAAGAAGGGCTTTGATAAGATTGGGCGAAAGTTCTTCATATTCGACAGGAGATCGGTTTTCACGGAAGTATTTGCCTAATTCTTCCCCATCTTCTGATAATAGAATTGAGGCAACTTGGCTTTTGGGATTTTCTAATTCTTGGAGGCTTGGCATTCCTCCAAAAAGCCAAAAGAGATTGAACTGTACCGCAAAAATATACAACAGAAATGCCCCAAGTCCATAAATTGACCATTTCCAGATTTTGGCGATAAGTGATTGATACTGACCTTTTTGTAATTGAATCATTTGTATTGTAAGGAAAATATTAAATATGGGCTAAATAGCAAAACCCCTTGAATGCAAATTTATAAATATAATGTGAGAAATTGGATAAGTAGGTGTCAGGTTTTAGGGATTAGATGTTGAGGATGTAAATTATTGTCAATCAATGAAATATGAAACACTAATTTTTAACGAGTATTTGGGTAAATTATTATTCATGTTATTAGGTCAAGTAGCCAATATTCAGTTATTCAGTATTTTCATAACATCGACTTCAGCCTGTAAATGAATGCTCCGATTTACAGACTAAAGTCTGTATTACGAAAAACAACGAATATCTCAATAATGACTACCTAAGTTTTTGAACATCCAAGACCAAATACCTGCTCTACACAAAAATAACAATATTTTTTATTCTAATCACTTAATATATCGACTTCAATTTAGTATGTTTGCATAACATTTTATGAATATTTCGAGAACTTTTTAAACATAATTCAGTTCTAAAAGTATTCTGAAAACCCACAATTCATTTTAACCATTTAAAATTCATGTTTAAACTTCACTCAAACTTGCGAGGGCTAATTACGGTCTTCGCCCTCTTCATGTCTTTTGCGACATTTGCCCAAAATACCATTTCTGGGACAATTAAGGACGATAAAAATCAGCCTCTTCCAGGGGTTAGTATTGTCATCAAAGGCACAGCCAAAGGGACAATTTCTGATGGCAAAGGAAATTTTGTTATCAAGAATGTTGCCCCTGGCAAAATAAACGTGGTAGCATCTTTTGTAGGTCAAAAGTCTCTTACCCAAGCACTTGACGTAGCTTCTGGTGTAAATACTCTGAACTTTACTTTGCAAGATGATGCGATGGAATTGGAGTCTGTAATTGTTACGGGGGTATTTGACCAACGTACAAAATTAGAATCATCGGTTGCTATTACGACTTTGAGTCCGAAAGCAATCGAACAACGAGCGGCTCGTGGAACAGGGGATTTGTTACAAGCCGTGCCAGGCATTTGGGCGGATAATTCTTCGGGAGAGGTTGGTTCAAAGGTGGTTGCTCGTGGACTTGCACCCGTCGGAAACGACCAAATTGGTTTCCAGTATTTAAGTTTACAAGAGGAAGGATTGCCAGTAATGGGTGCTCAAATGGGCTTTGCGTTGGTAGATATGTTTCACAGAAATGACTTAAACACAGGTCGTTTTGAGGCAATTCGTGGCGGTAGTGCCGCCATTACCTCGGCAAACTCGCCAGGAGGTATTTTTAACTTTATCTCAAAAACGGGTGGGGCAAAATTTGCAGGTTCAGCGGCGGCTTCGGTGAGCCTTTATAACAATAGCAATACGCTGAAAAGATTTGATGCTGAATTTGGCGGACCACTTTCTTCAAAAGGTTGGGGCTATCATTTAGGCGGATTTTACAGAGTTGATGCAGGAGCAAGAAACACGCCTTTCAATGCCAACGAAGGTGGACAAATCAAAGGAAATATTACCAAACAATTTGCCAAAGGAATGTTTAAAGTTTACGGTAAATATTTGAACGACCAAAACACGTTTTTCAAGGAAATTGCCTTAAAAAATGACCTTTTATCGGGTTATGACGGTGGTTTTGGTGACCCTGTGGACATTAATAATTCAACGACTTTTATTGACGTAACGGCTGACGTGCCTTTGGCGACTGATTACCGTAAAGAAAATGCCACAAATCCAACCCGTAGATTTGATGCTAAAAACGGAATTCAAAACAAAAATTGGTCAGTTGGAGCAGAATTAACGACTGAAATTGGAAAAGGTTGGGGATTAAGTTTGAAAGCAAAGCATTCTGATTTTGACCAATCATATTTGCAATATCAAGGAAATATTGTAATTCCTGTAGTTCCTTCGTTAAGTAAAGCTAATAATTTAGGTTATTTACAATTTGGTGGTGGTGCGTTAATAAGCCCAGGAACATACACCGCAGGGGGAGTTCCTGCTGCTTTGGCTGGTGCAATTGCCCAATCGTTTTTTGGCAGTGTTTTATCACCAACCTATTATGATGCTAAAACGGGTGAAGTCTTGGCAAAAGTTACGGGCGGTGTCTTAGACCCAAGTGTTCCTAATAAATTAGGAAACTTTCTATTGACGACTGCTCCTTTAAATATGTACAACCAAGTAAAAGATAATATTGCTTCGTTGAGTATCACCAAAGAAGCAGGGGCTCATCAGGTAACTCTGGGAACATTTTATTCGCAAACCTCTATTAGTACACAATGGTTTGTGGACGGTGTTGTGAGTTCAATGGGGAATAATGCTCGTCCAATCAGAATTGAATTTCCAGCACCTGCGGCTCTTCCAGCCTCAATAGCGGGTATTCCATCTTTGGCGGCAGCATTTGGTCCTTTGTATGGTGCAGGAAAGAAATTTAATGCCACAGATCCTAACGGAATTATACTTCAAAGCGGTTTGGCATATACTGTTACAGAAAACAAGTCGGTTTTGAATGCCTATTATTTCAACGACGTAATTAAGGCTTCTGACCGCTTGAATATTGACTTAGGAGTACGTTACGAGACGGTTCGTCAAACGGGTACGAAACAAGGTTGGCAAGGGGGAACAGCCGCAGGTGGTGGACTTGGAGCATTAGACAAAAATCCATTCACGCTATATGACTTAGGGTCAAGGGTTTACAATGGAAGATTGTTCGTTTATGACCAATCGTATGATGCTACTGGGGCGGTAACAAACGCAGATGCTAACGGCGACGGTGAGGGCTTTCAGTTTGATTATATTTCATGGTCAGCGGGGATGAACTATAAATTATCGCAAAAAACAGCTACGTATTTAAGAGTTTCAAGAGGAAACAAAGCTCCTGAATTAGATTATTACGCCAATAACTTTGTAAACGTTCCTTTGGATAAAAAAGCCCCAATTGAAACCGTTACGCAAGCAGAAATAGGTTTCAAAACTAACTCAAAAAAGGCTTCATTATCAGCAACGGCATTTTATAGTAAATTAGATAATGCTCTTTTGCAATTATTTATTTCAAACGGTGCTGCCAGTTTCTTTACTGACCCAACTTTCAACGCTTCAAGAACTATTGGTCTGGAATTAGAAACGGTGATTCGTCCAACAGAGAATTTTAGTATCAAAGCCCATGCCACTTTGCAAGATGCAAAATATGACCGTCTTCAGTATCAAAATACATCAGGAAGTACGGACAAAACCAAATTCTTCTTTGAGGATTTTTCAGGTAACACAGTAAAAGACGTTGCTCCTATCATTTTGGATATTACGCCAAGTTTGAAAATCGGTAAATTCACACCATACGTCAATTATCGTTGGTTCTCAGAACGTCAGGGAAATCGTCGTAATTCTATTCAGTTAGCGTCTTATGGTGTTTTGAATGCAGGTATTTCGGGAGATTTGACTTCTAAATTTAGCATCAGCGTTCAAGGAAACAACTTGTTGAACAGTGCTGGTATTTTATTGTTTGGAGGATATGGTTTGCAAGGCACAAGTCCAGAAGATATTAAAGTTGGAGGAATTACAAGTCCCTTGACCAATACCGTTTTGCCAGGAACAAATATCACAGAATTGAACGCTTTGGGAGCACCTTTGTTTGCTCGTCCAATCTTAGCTCGTCAATTGAGTGTAACCTTGAATTATAGATTTTAAGAATATAATTTGGTACAAAACAAAAGAGGTCGTGAATTTCACGACCTCTTTTGTTTTGTACCAAATATCAATAACTACCGAATTACAGGGCATTTAATGGCAGGAGCAATATGATAAATAATTCTGAAACTCGTCAAAAGGTAAATGTCATTGAGTTTATTAAAACTATTACGTGATTCTTCAAGAACACCGTCAAACTGTGGTAAACTTGACATTGGAATAAGAGACGCATCCAGGTACGCTGTATTGGGAGGGCTATTTTTAGTACCCTGAGTAGCATAAAAAAGCCTTACTGCCGCCTCACGGTCTTTGCCTGTGAGTGCCGCAAATTTTTCATTTTCTCGATGCCCAAAAGTTTCTGACAAACTACTATTTGCTCTCAAATCGCCTGCATCTGCGTATAATCCTCCTACATCGTCAATGTAATCTGAAAAGGTATATCTGAAGCCCGATTCAAAACCTAAATCCCATAATTTATTTAATTTATACTTTATCCCAAAACCAAAAGGAATGCTTACATTGATAAGACTGTAAGGTTGAATAGCGTTATTTGCCAATCCTTGCCCTTCTGTACGGAGTGGTTGAAGACTGACCCAATCGTCGGGCGATGCCTCAGAACCAACATAATCTGTGGGTACTTTAGCCTCTGGATTATGATGAAAAAGGGCGATTCCTGCAAATAGATAAGGAATTACTTTGGGACGATTCCGAAAACTGCGGGCTTCGGCTATCAAACTATACTGACCCGTTACCGAGAGTTCTTGGACATCATTTCTGAAATGAACATTTCGCATAAATAATTGCTCAACGCCCACTACTCCATCAAATTTATTATCATCACCCGACAGCCTCGCCCATGTCAAACTAACATTACCGCTAAAATGAGGGCTAAAGTGACGAGTGAAACCAAGCGAAAGATTCCAGTTAATATTTTGTAAAGTAGATTGGATTGGACGAGTAACAGGAGCTAAATCTCCATAATAATTGGCAGTACCAACGCCAAAATGAATATCTGAATGTCGTTCATACAAACTCCTCCGCCTTGAACCATCTTGTTTAAGTAATTTTGAAAAAAAAGATTGAGCAAAGCAAGATGTCGTTAGTATAGACATCAACATCAGGGACGATAATACCTTACCGACCTTGACATTTTTTCTATAAATAAGGATTTTTTTCATTGATTTTTACGTGTTCGTTTTTATAACGATGATGGTTAGGATTTTATGCTATTTTAATGAGTAAATGGTCGAAAAGAGTTGATAAGTTTTAAGTTGATAAGTTATTAAGCACTCAAAAAAGTTCAGAAGTTTAACAACTTAAAACTTTGTAACTTTCTATATCCCCATTCGTTTTCTGAGTTCTGTAATGTGGGCTGTGTGGTGCTTACCGTGCCACGAATACATACCTGTAACGATGCGAAGAGAATTAATATGTTTAGTCTCGGGGTGTATGAAAGTCATTTCAAATTGTTCATAAGTCATTGATTTCAAGAGCATTATCCAACGCTTATGCAATACTTCAATCATCGTCAGAGACCACTCGATAGGAGCATTTTTTCCGTCTTCCAGTTCTGCCCACAGTTGCTCTTCATAGGGTTTGATGGTTGGACTGCTTTCTGTTAATGCCAATTTGAAACGAATCAGGGCATTGGCATGGGAATCTGCCACGTGATTGATTGTCTGGCGAATTGTCCAACCCCCTGGACGATAGGGTAACAATAATTGTTCCTCTTTTAAACCTTCTACCGATTTTCTGAGCAATTCGGGGAGGGCTTCAATGTCCTCAATCCACGACTGTAAAATTTCGGGTGTAATTTCAATATTTTTTTGAAAAGTCCCAATCGGGTAACGGAGTTGTTCTAAGGTTGGGTCTTGCATGATTTCAGGATTTTGTTTTTATTGAATTAATACAAAAATAGAATACAAATTTAAGAGGATTTATTCTACTAAATTTTAGGTAAATGTACTCAAAATCAATTTATTTGACAAAAAATTAAAGTATATTCCCACAAAAGTAAATATTTTTAAAATAAAAAAATCTTTAAATATTAATATTTTTCGTGGTTGATTTTACTACTATTTTTTAGAATAAATAGAAATTTCGAAAATTATTATTTTTTATTTTCTGAATTATCAAGGCATCATTTTTGTAGGGTTTTAGGGTATCTAAGTAAGGATTATTTAAAACCATAAAATTATATGAAAGTCAAACTACTAATCTGTTTGAGTGCTATTTTCTTGTGCTTTGCACCCACCAAATCTCCCAAATTCAAAATCAAATCTCCCTTCCGAAAACTCTTTATTGGTGCCAAAACCGTTGACTGTTCGGGTGATGGCAAGAGTAAATGTATGATGGTCAAGAACTCGCCCGAGAAAAATTGGGAGTTTTTTTATGACCAAATCGAAGGATTCAAACACGACCAAGGCTTTGAATATCAACTACTTATCGAAATTGTGGATGTCCCCGAAGGCTTAGAAGATGGTTCGTTGGTCAAGTACGTCCTCAAACGTGTTATTAGTAAAACCGCCATCGAATCCAACAAAATGGCGAGCAATGTTGTAACCAATACTCCCGCCCCGCCCGTTAATAAAAGTCGAGCCACAGAATGGATTTTGACTGATTTTATCTACAAAAATAATGGACTCGAAGCCAAAGGTTTTGAAGCCACCATGACGATGGATTTTGCCCAGAAAAAAGTATTCGGAAATGGACCCTGTAGTCGTTATTTTGGAACACTCCGAGACTTAGAAAAGAACAGAGTCCGTTTTGAAAATATTGGTCATACAAAAGATGTGTGTAACTTTTCGGAGAAAGAAAAAGCATTTTTTGAACTTCTACCACTCACCCGTAATTTTGTGATTGAAGGTGAGCGAATGTACGTATATCATGGCACAGAGTTAATTATGGCGTTTAGAAGACGATAAATAATTTTGGTTCTACTATGATTTATACGAGATTCCAATTTCGTAGCTCACGGAAGCCTTCGGTGAAACCGAAGGCTTCCGTAAATCCGTATAAATCGTAGTAGAACCATAATTTTAAATGCTACCTCAAAAATGATTTTGAAGTGTGTATAAATAGTAATTGGTGATTAGTACTTCAAAACCCTGATTATCAATTACTTAAACAGAATAAAAACACCATTTAAATTGTATTAATTATTTAATATTCATCTAAACAACGTGAATATCGTACACATTTCTTTTAACACTCCGAAAACAAAAATGGCTCTTTTCAAAATAAATAATCTTTCCCAAAATAAGATTATTTGTTTTTTTGATTAATCTTTGTCAAAACTTTACGGAAGTATGTACTTATTAATGCACATACTTTTTTAGTATGAGAATAACCCTACCAAGCGTTTTAAACGCTTGGTAGGGTTGCGAATCCAACTAA
>JAYUOX010000102.1:0-5555 GCA_043760595.1 Cytophagales bacterium | reverse complement strand
CGATTTAATTTTGGCAAAGTTCCAGGATGTCCGAGCGTAATGGGTGATATGTGTGTATTGGGCGAACCACCAAAAGAGGCAGCATCAGCGGCAAAAATTTTGCTCTCGGTCTGTAATTGAGCGTGAACTTCAAGTCCAATTACGACTTCATATTTATCTCTAATTTCTTGTTTCATGGAGGATTTTAAAAATCTGTATGCAAATTTACCACAAAAGACACAAAAGTAAACAAAGGTATTTTTCATTAATCAATTGTATTTATGGACGTGTCACGGTTTGCGAAGGGTTCGAGCGTAAGACCGTGGCACGTCTTGAAAGAATTTTTCAACCTGAACCGAAGCGTGCCACGGTCTCCCGCTCAAACCCACGCAAACCGTGGCACGCTCACGAATACTTTTGCTCTTTCATACACCTTACTATGGCAAAAAATATTTTTTAACTCATTCCAACCGTTTTAAACTAAATTGGGTCTTTATAGAAATGATGTAGCAAAATCCACCTTGGAAACTGAAGCACAGCTCATACAAGCCTGTTTACGAAATGACCGCAACGCCCAACGCAAGCTCTACAATGCCTACGCTGGAAGGATGCTGGTTGTATGTATTCGGTATGTCCAAAATCAAGCGGAAGCGGAGGATATTTTGCAAGAAGCATTTATTAAGATTTTTCAGAATTTGGATAAATTTCGGGCTGAAAGTACTTTGGGAGCATGGATAAAACGAATTGTAGTAAACACCGCTATCAACCAAATTCGCTCGCAACAGCACTTTCAAAATATGGACGATGTGCAAGAATATGAGAATCAAGTAACTGATAATCAGTCGAGTATAGAAGGAATTCAGTTTCAAGAATTGATTGAAATGATTCAGAAACTGCCCAAAGGTTGTCAAGCGGTGTTCAATTTATTTGCCATTGAGGGTTATAAACACCATGAAATTGCGGAGTTATTGAACATTACGGAAGGAACGTCAAAATCGCAATATTCACGGGCAAGAGTGATTTTGCAGCGTATGTTATCAGTAAAATAGAGAATGGAAAATACAACAAATAATTCTTTCGAGGAACAATGGCAACGTGCCTTTGATGATGCCTCACTGCTCCCTTCGGATGCGGTGTGGGAGAATGTTGAGTTGGGTTTGGGAAATGGTAATATTCCTTCCAAATCTGGCAATGGTTCGTATTATGTTGGAGGGGCAATTATGACTGTAATTTTGGGATTTGGAATCTGGTTTTTTAGTTATGAAAAAGAAACTATAAAATCATCGCAAATAATTGAAAATCAGGAATTTAAGCAAGAAAAAAAGATTGAAAAAGTGGTTCTGGGAACGGTTGAAAAAAATTTCGTAAAATCAAAAGAAATTCAAGCTATCCAAAAGGTGATTATTCCTAAAAAAGAAGAAGAAATTGTAATAACTGAGTTTGAAAATGTAGTGCAAGAACCTGAAAATCAAGAACGAATCATTACGGATTCGATTGATTTTATTAGCCCTAAAATTTCTACCAAAAACATGAGTACAGATTTCGAGAATCAAAGTATAGAAATGCCGTTTCAGGCAACCCCTTACTACGAAAAACCAATGCCAAAACCTCAGAAAAAGTCAATTTGGAATAAGGTTAGGATTTCGGGGGGAGTTGGGGTTTATTAGTAAATTTATATAATCTTTAAATAAAATTATCATGAAAACGCTCATTTCAAAAATTATTATTCTTGGTTTTGTACTATTTATCTCTTGTACAAAAGAAGACGTTGCAGATGATAGTGTATTCGCCGTTGCAGATGATAAAAAGTTAGCACAATTAGGCAAAGAAATCGAGGAATTTGCCAAAAATAAAGCCTGTACAAACGGAGACGGTTGTAGAACAATGCCCATGGGAGCGAAGGCTTGCGGTGGACCCACGAACTATGTTATTTACTCACTATCCAAAACGGACGAAAAACAATTGGCTGAAAAAGTAAAACTATACACTGATTTTCAAAAGGAACTTAATACCAAATACAACAGAGCATCAGATTGTCTTTTTTTATCTCCCCCAACGGTTGATTGCCTCAATGGGGTGTGTACTTCAAAGTGAATAAACTTGGTTCTACTACGATTTATACGGATTTACGGAAGCCTTCGGTGAAACCGAAGGCTTCCGTGAGCTACGAAATTGGAATCCCGTATAAATCATAGTAGAACCATAAACTTTTAAATATCGTGAAAAAAACTTTATCCAAAACGCTCCTGATGGTAGCGTTATTAGTCGCCTTTATCTCGTGTAAAGACAAATGTGTACAAACCGTAACTTACCGAGGTACGGAACAAATCAGGGTAACTTTATTTGAGTTACGGAGTGGCATAAAAACCCTTCCAGCTCAAGATTTAGAAAGCCCTGGGAAGATTTATGTAAAAGATAACTATTTGTTTATCAACGAAGTAAAGAAAGGAATCCATATTATTGATAATACCAATCCGTCTTCACCGAAGCCCATTTCGTTTATTCAAATCTTGGGAAATATTGATATTGTTGTGAAGGATAACATTATGTACGCCGATAGTTATACCGATTTTGTAGCTTTGGATATTAGCAATCCCAAGAATGTAAAGGAGGTTTCGAGAACCAACGAAGTCTTTACGAATGGACAAGTGGATGGGCTTTGGTGGAGTTATAATTCCTCAGATCAAACCATTTATGATTCACGCTACAAAATATACACGACCACTCAGGAAGTTGCTTGCGAACAACAAAATTACAATGGAGGATGTCCTAATTGTGATGTTTTATCGTCTTCATCTGGGTTCAAAACAACTTCTCCGCAATCCGCTACTGGATCGGGTACGGGCGTAAGTGGTTCAACTACCCGTTTTGCCATCGTCAATGAACGATTATACGCTGTTACTCAGAATGATATGAAACTTTTTGATGTAAAAATTCCCGCAAAACCAGTCAAGGATGGTTCTTTGAGTTTAGGGTTTGGCATCGAAACTATTTTTCCATATAAAGATAAATTATTCTTAGGCACAACCACGGGCGTACAGATTTGGGATAATAAAAACCCTCAAAAACCCACGTATCTCTCTCGCCTCGACCATGCCCGTGCCTGCGACCCCGTGGTGGTTGAGAATGATATTGCCTACGTAACGCTTCGTTCAGTCAGCAATTTTTCCCGTTGCGGAGCTGCTCTTGCCAATCAATTAGACGTGATTAATGTCTCGAATCCTGCAAAACCAGAGCTCATTAAAGTCTATCCAATGGATAATCCGTATGGTTTGGGAATTGATAACAAGAAGTTATTTATCTGTGAAGGGGCAAAGGGTCTGAAAACTTTTGATGCTACTAATGTTCTGGATATTAAGCAGTTACAACATTTCAAGGATATGGATGCTTATGATGTAATTCCGTTAAATAATACGCTGATGATGATTGGGAGGGACGGTTTGTATCAATACGATTATTCAAATCCTAATAGTTTGAAGTTGTTGAGTAAAATAGCGGTGAAAGTAAAACTGTAACCCGATGCTGGGCGGCACTCCGCTTCCGCTGCGGAGTCAAATTTAAAATTTTATTAAGACCGCTGCGGAAGCATCGGGTTACAACAATGAAAAAAATACTTACTATCCTCTTCTCGCTCGTATGTTCGTTCACATACGCTCAAGAGCAAAAAAAGCAAAGCTCTTTCAAGAATTTTGTCAAAGAAAATCACGTCAATTATACAGAATTTGGACTTCTTTTTGGTAAATCGTATCAGATTGCCAATACCAATACCTTTGGTAATTATATATACAATTCGACGGTTCAGGCTTCGGCAAGGTTTACGCTTCAAACCTATAATGGATTGAAAGTTTACAAGAATCTATCGGTAGGAGCGACATTGGGCGTTGATTGGTTTAATCGCTATCAAATCGTTCCTATTTCTTTGGGTTTTAGAGCTTCTGCTGGTGGTATAAAATCCAAAAAAGTGAAATCCTTTGCGGGCTTAGATGTAGGCTACGGAATGATGTTTTTAAATGAGAAAATCTCTGAAAATCAGGAACTTAATGGAGGATTAAGCCTCAGTCCGATGGTAGGTTTGTTGATTCCGACGGGGGGAAATGCCAACTTTACTTTCAGTGTTGGTTACAAACATAATGAGTTTAATGTCAAGACCGTGAGTGGTGTAAAAGACAACCCTTATTCGGATGAAACTACCTATAATTTGAACAGGATGTCCGTGCGGTTAGGAGTTAATTTTTAGGGTAAGACAATCATTTTTTACTAAAATCTTTCAAAAATTGACCCTTCAAATCAGGGTATTTAATGTTATTTTATAGATTTTTATGAAATAAATAGGGGGAAGGCTCAACAACATTGTCATACATTCAGATACCTAAGTGAATGGTTCTACCCTTTCAAAATTGCGAACATAATATAATGCCATAAAAAAAATCCTCAAAGTGAATTGCGATTTTTTTGTTTTTAAGCTAAAACTGGCTTTTGGGGTTTACAGATTTGCCAACTTTCAAAAAAGTTAGCAAATCTAATCAATAAGTTATCGCATTTTATGAAATATTTTTATCCGTGTCTAATCCGTGAGTAATCTTTACACCACCGCCACCTTCACCACCAAAACCAATTCCTCAAACTCAACCTCCTGACCATCAGTCAATTCCGAAACAATTTCCAAAGAAATAGCTTGTACTTCTTGACTAATAAAATCAGTGAAAACTCTTATGCCTTGGGTAACTTCTGGGTCTGAATCTACTAATTTAATACTGATTTTGTCAGTAACTTCAAAGCCTGAATCTTTCCGTAAATTTTGAATACGATTCACAAAATCACGGGCAATTCCTTCTTGTTTTAAAGCTGGGGTAATCATTACGTCTAAGGCTACCGTAATTTCACCGTCTTTGGCAGAAAGATAACCAGGCAAATCTTCTGTCAAAATCTCAACCTCATTCTTAGTGATGAGGTATGAGGTCGTAGGTATGAGGTATGAATCTGTTTGCTCTAATTTTGCAATGTCTTCTGTACTCATCGCCAAAATTCCATCGGCAACGGCTTTCATCTCTTTGCCAAATTTTGGACCTAATGCCTTGAAGTTTGGTTTTACTTTTTTCGATAAAACGCCCGAGGCATCATCCAAATATTCGATGGCTTTGATGTTTACTTCGGTCTTGATTAAATCTTCAACCGAGCTGATTTGCTGACGAGTTTTTTCACTCAAAATAGGAATCAAAACCTTACTCAAAGGCTGACGAACTTTAATTCTATTGGTCTTGCGGATGGAATGCACCAACGAACAAATCCGTTGAGCCAATTCCATCGAAGCTTCTAATTCAGGATTAATCCACTCAGGAATTGGCGTGTGAAAATCAGATAAATGCACTGACGCATTTTTGAAAGGCGTATTCTTCTCAATCGATTCCTCACGCACGTGATTGGTCATGTTCCTGTATAACCAATCGCCATAAAAAGGGGCAATGGGCGACATCAACTGAGCTACTGCCACCAAACAATGCTGCAAAGTTTCATACGCTCCTTGCTTGTCTTCGGTCATTTCGCCTTGCCAGAAACGTCTTCTGCCCAAGCGTACA
>JAYUOX010000101.1:0-5574 GCA_043760595.1 Cytophagales bacterium | reverse complement strand
ACACCTGATTTACTCGACCGTGTGAAAGCACTCGTACAAGTAGGCGTGGATGTGGTGAGTATTGACACCGCCCACGGACATTCAAAAGGCGTAATTGATGCTTTGAAATCGGTTAAAAAAGCGTTTCCCAAATTGGAAGTCATGTGTGGAAATGTGGCAACGGGTGCAGGTGCAAGGGCTTTGGCGGAAGCTGGGGCAGATGCTATCAAAGTAGGCGTTGGACCAGGTAGTATTTGTACAACTCGTATTATTGCGGGTGTCGGAATGCCCCAATTATCCGCCGTTTATGAAGCCGCAAAAGCCGTGAAAGATTTGGATGTTCCGATTGTTGCAGATGGTGGCATACGTTTTTCAGGAGATATTGTGAAAGCAATTGCGGGCGGTGCGAGTTCAATTATGGTGGGTTCAATGTTGGCAGGAACGGACGAAGCCCCAGGTGAAGTGGTGTTATTTGAAGGACGTAAATTCAAGTCATATCGTGGCATGGGTTCGGTTGAGGCAATGGAAGATGGTTCAAAAGACCGTTATTTTCAAGATGCAGAAGATGATATTAAGAAATTAGTACCCGAAGGAATCGTTGGACGTGTACCATTGAAAGGTTCGGTTACGGAAATTATATACCAAATGGTCGGAGGTTTGAAAGCAGGAATGGGTTATTGTGGTGCAGGTTCGATTGATGCTTTGAAACAAGCTCAATTCGTGAAAATCACCTCGGCGGGCGTTAAAGAAAGCCATCCACACGATATTTCAATTTCTAAGGAAGCACCTAATTATAGTTCTAAGTAGTTATTGGTTACTGGAAAATTGGTTATTAGTTATTAAGAATTCGATAATTATTTGTCAAATATCTTAATTTCCTATTATCCAATGACCAATTTTCCAATAACCAATAACCAGTAACCAAACATGAAAGATAAAATAGAAAAAAACGTAGAAATTAAGAATCGGAGGGCATCTTTCGAGTATTCTTTCTTGGAAAAATATACAGCAGGCATTATGCTCATGGGAACGGAAATTAAGTCTATTCGTCAAGGAAAAGTAAACTTGACGGATGCTTATTGTTTGTTTTTGGGGGAAGGATTGTACATTCGTCAGATGAATATTTCTAAGTATAACGAAGGAACGCATTATAACCACGACCCTTTACAAGATAGAAAATTGTTACTGACAAAACGGGAATTACGTAAACTCCAAAACAGTTTAAAAGACGTTGGCTTAACGATAGTTCCTACTCGAATGTACATTTCTGACCGAGGTTTTGCCAAGATTGATATCGCCTTAGCAAAAGGTAAAAAACTATACGACAAACGGGATTCTATCAAGGAAAAGGATGTGAAACGGAGTATGGAGCGAGAATAAAATCGGAAAACTTATTATGTTAATCCTTCATTGAGTTCTTATACTGATTTTAAATACTTATTGCATATTAGTTTCAAACGGAAGCCTTCGGTGAAAACCGAAGGCTTCCGTAAAACACGCACTTGAACTTTAAATTTAGTATTAATTTCGCCAAAGCAAAAATCCAAATAAAATAATCCAAAGCACATCCACAAAGTGCCAATAGAAGATTATAAGATTGATTTTGAGTTGGTTAGGGGGATTGACAGAATAAATAAACGATTCAATATAAGACATTCTTTTGAGGGCTTCCACGAAGATTTTTGTCAGGAAAAATAACCCAATGATTATATGAAAAATGTGCAAACCTGAAAGTAAATAAATATACCCTCGAGTGGTACGTACTTCGGCAGTGGCATTTTGGGTAAAAATCACTTGCCAACCCCACAGCTGCATTCCAATAAAAACGAGACCAAGCGATAGCGTTATTCCCATCAAAAGCCTGTAATTCAGATACTTATCTACCTTGAAATTCATATTGGCAAGGTGCAAAGTCAAGCTACTAATCATCATTACGAGCGTGCTAACCCAGAAGATTTGGGGGATTTTGATTTTACCAAAATTAGGAATCATTCCTTCACGAGCGATGTAAAAAGACATCAATCCAAAAAACATCAATCCACTTCCGAAGATTGCCATTTGGAGCATAAATTTAAAAGGTTCTCTGCGTTCCATTTTCTGTAAAACGGACTGCCAGTCCGTTATGATTGTACTCCCAACGGACTGGCAGTCCGTTTTACATTCTTCCTTGCCAAACTGAACACTCAGCAAAGGTTTCTTTCAAATCAATTTCGTTTTCAAAAATCCCAAAGACCGTTGAACCTGAACCTGTCATACAGGCGTACTCCGCTCCGTGGGTGTACAAGGTATTTTTGATGGTTGCAATGGTTGGATATTTGGGTAAAAGATGATTCTCAAAATCGTTTTTTACTATATCAACCCATTGACTTACAGGGGTTTGCAAAATTTCTTTTAAGTCAATTCCAGACTTGATAGGCTTCACTCCTGAGTATGCTTCAGCCGTTGAAATATGAATATTAGGATTGACCAAAACGATATATTTTCCAGATAAATCCAAGGAGATTTCCGAAAACTCATCGCCTCTTCCAAAACAATATTGTGGACGATTTTGGATAAAAAAAGCACAATCACTACCCAATTGTCGGGCGTAATTTTCCACCTGTTCGTTTGTGAGATATAACTCAAAAAGTTCATTCAAGGTTTTGATGGTAAAGGCACAATCTGCCGAACCACCGCCCATTCCTGCCCCTATCGGCACGACTTTATGAAGATGAATCATCACGGGCGGAATGTCAAAGTCCTGTTTTACAAGGTGATAGGCTTTCAGACAGAGATTCATCTCAGGGTTTCCTGGGATTGGAATGCCTGTGCTTTTGAATGAAAGTTTTTCAGCGGGCAATATCTCCAAAACATCACTCCACCCCACAGGATAAAAGCAAGATTCGAGATTATGGAAGCCATCTGGGCGTTTTTCAGTAATATGTAGCCCGATGTTTATTTTGGCGTTTGGGAAAGTTAGCATTTGGGGGAGGAATGGAAAAAGGGAAGAATGGAAAATAAGAAAGAAGGGGAAATCTTTATGCTTGGCTTTTCTTCCTCCTCCATTTTCCCTTCTTTCTTATTTTATTTCTTGAAAACGGTTTGGATAATCACTTATCAAACCATCAACCCCAATGGCAATCATGGCTTTCATGGCTTCGATGTCATTGACCGTCCACGGCACAACTTTTATGCCTTTATCATGGCACATATCTACTCTTCTTTTTATCAAATTTTTATAGTACGGACTAAAAATATCGGGGTTAAATCCTAATTTTTCCAATGTCGAATCCACCATTTCATTCTCTACCAAAGCTGACAATAATACCTTTTTGTATTTGCCTTTTTTGAATTGTAAGTGCCAGTATTTCAGAATATTAAAGTCAAAACTTTGCAGAATTACTCGCTCAGGTGGGAGTTGTTTTATGATTTCTTTGTAAACTAAATCCGAAAATTCTTCAACAGTCTTTGGCTGAGAAATACCATATTCTTGCTCTTCTGATTTTATCTCAATATTATACTTGACGGGCTTCAATTTTTTCTCTTTGATATATGCCTCACAGGTTCTTATCATATCTTTCAAAAGTGGTTTGAAAGTCGCTAATTTTTGTTGTTCTGGAAACAAAACATTCCCCCGAATCCCAGCGTCATATTGCTTGATTTGGTCATAAGTCATTGTGTAGAGATTCAAGACCTTTTCGTCTGTTTTCGTTACGGGCGAACCATCAGGTTTTGTGCAAAAAAGGGCATTCATATAAGGCTCGTGCGAGACTACCACTTGATGATCTTTGGAGATACAAACGTCTAATTCTAAGGTAGTTACACCCAAATCAAGGGCTTTTTTAAAAGCAGGAATGGTATTTTCGGGCATCAATCCACGACAACCACGATGTCCTTCGAGGTCGAGTGTTTGGGCAGTTATGGTGTTTATCATAAGTACGATTATGATTGAGAAAAGGATTATTTTCATGATTGAGATTAGCTATTTAATGATTTTGGGTACATCGCCTATTTGTCATTTCGTTATTTTCCCGTCATTCCAGAGGACCTGTTACTAATCATATTGGTTCTGCTATGGTTTATACGGGTTTGAATGTAGAATAGGTTTCCAACCTGTTCATGGAGTCCGATGAACAGGTTGGAAACCTGTTCTACTCCTAATCCCGACTGTGCATCCCAGTACAAATAATAGTAGAATCATTATATTTTGAATGAATTTAACAGTTCGCCCTCAATTCTGTATTTTGATTCATCTGAATGATTAACTCATATTACACAAAATTTGAGGTTGAGCCGCATCAGCGGTCCGAATCTCCGATGCTATCTTGACCCACGTTTTTCATTCTATAAAAATACCCTTGATTTCTGGAATAAAATCAAGGGTAAAGATAATTCTAATATTCTCTTGAAATTTACTTTCTAAACAAATTACGAACTAAAAATCCACTCATTGCACCCCAACCGCCTACGAGTCCACCGATTAAAACCGTTGCTGCAATCAACAGACCTACATTTCCACCCACGGGTAGGATTTGAGCAATTTTACTTGACAAAATACCTTGGGTTGTGAAATGATAATACCAAGTCATTAATAACCAGAGGGTTGTAACGGCAGCCATGCCTTTTCCAAAAGTCTCACCACTTGATTTTCCGAAGATTGCTCCACCAATAAAGGCGGCAATCGCCACCGTCCACCATTCAAAAAAGTAGCCCATGATAAAAGCCAAAACCACGATTGTAGCCGTGAGTGGACTGGCAAAAAGGTCTTTGATTTTACCAATAATTGAAGAAGCCTTGTCTTGTGCCTCAGCCATATTGGGTTGTTGTGGGATATTTAGTGCCATTGATTTGGGTTGATTTTTTTGATAAATATAGTGAGTTTTTATGTTAGAGCAATTTTTTGATGCAAAAGAAACGAGATTGTTATTTACATTCTACTGAAACGAGGTGCTTTTCGATTGTTGTTTCGCCATTACAAGTTTTCTTTTGAGAAATTATAGGATGTTGTAAATCAGAAAATTCGTACTCAAATTCTACTTTTATTGGAGAATCACAAGTATTTGAATCTTGTAAATAATATGATTTTACGGGTTTCTCTAATCCGTCTAAAAGCGAATCGAATGCCCCCATACCTGTATAAAAACCTAATATAAAATCTCTTACCCCTTGACTATTATTATCAAAACTACTTTTAGGAAAGGATTTTATAAACATAATCGAATCCAACGCAACAACGGTTTGATTAGTCAAATTTTCAGTAACTTCAATTTTGAAAATATCATTATTTACATAAGTATATTTTGTATTTACCTCAACTTTCATTCCCATCATATCCATTTTGGTAATAATTTTACTAAGATTCACTCCAATGTATTGAAAAGAATTAGTGATAAGATTACCACTTGCATTCATATTGGCTTTGATCAGCTTTTTATTAATATCATAAGTAAATTTAGTCGTTCCAGCACCCATAGTTATGCCTGTACATTGTTTTTGAGAATTGTAACTAAATTTTATTGTTTCGGTTGTTGTCCCACAAGAATCAACAATTATTTCTGTAGTATTCTTATTTGCATCAACTTTATAGATGTTCTTTTCACAATCTTTTACATCTGT
>JAYUOX010000100.1:0-16938 GCA_043760595.1 Cytophagales bacterium | reverse complement strand
CTTATTTCTGGACTGCTTCTTGTTTTGTTGTGCCTTTCCCTCACGGACACACAGGCACAGCGGAGGCGTAAGTCAAACCGTCGGGCGAGGTTGGAAGCTGCCAAGCGTGATAACCTCCAAAAGATTCAGGAAATCAATAAAATCATTGAAAAAACCGAACAAAAGAAAGAGGTTAGTGTAGGTAAACTCAACGCCATCGGTGAGCGTATCAATAAGCAAACTCGCCAGATTGATATTATCTCCGAAAATCAACAACTCCTTGAAAATGAGGCACAAGAACTCACTCGTGTAACAACGGAACTCTCAGGAAACCTCGAAAAACTGAAAGAAGAATACGCCAAAATGATTTATGCTTCGGCAAAGACCAGTAATAAATTCAACAAACTGAGTTTCTTGTTTTCTTCGGCAAATTTTAATCAATTGGTTCGCCGTTACAAATACCTCCAACAATACTCCAAAGCCCGTGAAAAACAGGCAATTCTCATCCAAAAAGTACGGACAGAACTCTTAGCAGAACAAGTAAATGTGCTACGTAAAAAACAAGAACAGGAATCTGTTTTACGAGAGAAAATTACGGAAACTCAAAACTTGCAGAATCTAAAGGGAAAACAATCTAATGTTGTGAGTCAATTGAATAGAAAAGAAAAAGATTTAAAAAATCAATTATCAAGCAATAAACAGGCAGTTGAACGATTAGAAAATATGATTGCCAGAATTGTGGAACGAGAAATCAGACGCTCGCAAGAACGTGAACGCCGAGACGAAGTAAAATCAGAACCATCCAACAACAATAAAGCCATCGCCATGAATGCCGAGGAAAGCAAGTTGGCAACTTCATTTTCTGCCTTGCGTGGGCGTATGCCTTGGCCCGTGGGTTCGGGGTTTATTTCTGACCATTTTGGGGTGCATAATCATCCTGTGTTGAAGGGCATCAAAACAAATAACAATGGCGTGGACATTCAGACCAGTGCGGGTAATGATGTGAAGGTAGTTTATGACGGAGTGGTACAGTCGGTAGTGTCAATCCCTGGGGCAAATATGATTGTGGCGGTTCAACATGGAGACTATTTCACGGTTTACAGTAAACTCGCAAACGTCAATGTTTCGACAGGACAAAAAATTAGCTCAGGACAAAAAATTGGCGTAGTAGCCACCGACAATGATGGTACTTCTGAAATCAATTTTCAAGTTTGGAAAAATTATGATAAAATAAATCCAGAGAATTGGCTGAGGGGGAGGTGACAGTTACTAAGTTTCAAAGTTGTTAAGTTACAAAGTTGAAAGCTAAGGTATATAATAACTACCAAGATAAAATCAATTAGCACAATATTCATGGGTATGATTTAGGGTAATTCATTCATTATCAATAGTTTATGGGGTAAATTATGCCATGAATAAATATGCCGAAACATCAAACCAAGATTCAAAAGGCCATACTTGGGTTATTGCTGATTTCTATTTTTAGACCTCACTTACTGGAATAGAAAAAGGAGAATGTCAACTTGACATTCTCCTTTTTCTATATAAAACTCTAAATTTGGATTAATATTCCCAAAGGTTATGCTCTTTCTCCATCAATTCAAATTCAATCTGTTGAGACATAATCAAGCCCTGTCTTGAACTACCGTAGATAGTATCCAAATCATCGTCTTTGGAATTTCCTTTCTTCACTAAACGAGCATGATGCAAACGTAAATCGAAAGCATCAGCCATATTTTTATGTTGAGCTTCGTTTTGTTCGTTATACCAAACACAATTTGGATTACTACGGAACAATTTATCCAAATCCTTGTACTTGAAGGATGCCACATTTTTGTCAAAACCAGCCTGTGTTTTGTTGGCAGGAACAATTATGGTAATCGACTGAATATCATAGTACAAACGTGAACGTTGCTTATCGAAAATAGCATCTTCACGTATTTCTAAAATAGACAACTCTTTGGCATAATACAAATCTCCCGTTCCTGAAATTACTGGTTTTTGAGCAAATGGGTCATTGGCAGCGGGAGTTGTTCCCCCTGCGGCAGGAGTTTTTGGTTTAGGGTCTCCCCAGCCATCGTCAGCCCCTGCTGTTGTGCCACCACCTACTTCTGTTCCAAAACCTGCTGCTTTTTCAGCATCAGACAAAACATCTGTACCCTGTGATGCTTCGACAACTAAGTTCTTTAAAAACTCTTCCTTTGTGATTTTAGTCTTCAAAGAGTCATTTCTGTACGGTTGCAACACGCCACTTTGTACCCACTCCATAAGATATTTTGTAATCTCATTACCTTTTGAGAAAAAAGGCTGATTTTGCTTTTCTTGCAAATCCATACGTCTCCACAGACGCTGTTTCCACATCACATTTGATTCATCAATGGGACGGACCGAATCTGGATTTTTACCTTTATTGTCTTTTTCTTGGGCTGAAACCCACGTGCTGGTCGTCAATGACAAAAGAGCGATACCTGCGATTTTACTAAGATTTTTCATACAATTATGGAATGATAAGTTTTACAATTAATTGATTTTCAAACATTTGTAAACTTATTTTTTCATATTTTGAATAACGAAAAGTGTTTGTTTTTAGTATTAAGTCGTTAGTATTAAGTCCTAAGTATTATGAATAAAATATAGCTCACTTAATAACACATCTCTACCTAATACTTTGTACCTAATACTTAATACTATTTAATTCAATGGGATATTCTTGACAATGGTCAAAGGGGTTGTCTCAACCGTTCCACGGAAATTTCTTCTTTGGAAAGAACGTACTTCAATGTAGTATCTATCTCCTGCTTGGGCATTTTGTGATAAAGTACCGATACTTCCTCCACCTTGCAAAACCACTTCTCCCATTCTTTTACTACCTCTTACCAATGATACCGAAACTTCACCCGCACGGTACTGGGCATCATCAGGGTT
Organism: Cytophagales bacterium; assembly: GCA_043760595.1. Classification (GTDB taxonomy): domain Bacteria; phylum Bacteroidota; class Bacteroidia; order Cytophagales; family Spirosomataceae; genus Arcicella. The sequence goes on along the minus strand of JAYUOX010000100.1, from coordinate 14,034 downwards.
TGTTGCTTTGAAGGATTCTTCCGCAATTACACGGGCTTCAATACTTCTCAAACCTGTGGCACTTGCTCCACGTTTTTCATCCAATTCTCCACCGTTACCAAATACTTTAACTTCTGGTTTTGGAATTCTACGTACTCTAAATTTTTCAACGCCTAATAAAATACCACCATTGTTGATACTCAACTCTACTGATGCTGCACTTGGTACAACGGTTATTTTACCTGCACCACCTCCTGGAATTACATCTCCACCATTGGCAGTAATATTTGGTTGCCACAAAGCACCTAAACCAGGGCTTACGACACTCAATTTATTTGCACAAGCTAAATACAAACCGGGTAAGCTACCCGCTTCGACATTATAAGTTGGTTTCAATACAAAATATTCTTGATCTACATTTCTGGTTTCTGGTCCATTTGGCCCGTTGAAAGAGATAGTAGCCGTATAAGTTTTCCTTGAAAGCCCACGACCATCATATTGACCGCCTTGTGCTTTGAACTTAATTTGTCCTTTACCATCTTTTACGGGTACTGATGAACCATTGAAACTCATTCTTGGCGAAATCCCCGATGAATAAGCGGCAATAAACATCTCAGCCTCATAATCCATACCTGCAACAACTGTATTAGATTTTGCTGATACCATTGCTAAGATTTTATCAAACTTGATGTCTTTCAAGCCAATCTTAGCTGCCAAAGCCGCTAAAATGGTGCTTTCATGACGACGAACTTCTGATTGTTTCTGACTCAACGTTGCCAAAGCCGCTGGAACTGGTGTTTCTGCAAAGTTTAACTCTGCAAAATCTTTGTTCTTGTTATTCGCATCCTTTGAAACTGCTGGGTCTTCACTTCCTGACAATGCCAAAGGTTCAATTTTCATGCCTTTATCACCGTACTTAGAAATTTTACCAACGTAAGTGTCTAACTGAGTTTTCAAGTTGTATGCCAAGCCTTGCTTTTTCCCTCCAATCATGAGTTCGTAAACAGGTTCCGTTTCTTTCATACCAACCAAAGCTCCTGTTTCTTTATCGTAACCACCTGTTTTAGTGATGATTTGACTTTTCAAATTATCTAATTCACCGACCATTGCATCGGCTAATTTGTGAACTTCTTGGGCTTGAGTAATATACTGACCATCATTACCTTTATTGGCTGAACGCTCCAACATATCTTTCATTCCCTCAATAGTAGCAATATTTTTTTGAACAGACGACGTATTCGCCGTTTCCAAACTGTTATTCAATAATACAAATTTTTGTAAAAGGGCATCACTTACCTGCAACGCAAGTAGGGCTGTTAGCACCAGATACATCATCCCAATCATCTTCTGACGGGGCGTTTCTTTCATTCCTGCCATGTTATTATGTGCTTATAGGATTTTTAAATTAGTTTAAGACTTTTTTTTTAGGTGTTAGGTAGTAGGTATGAGTTATGAGGTAAGATTAAAAACTATACTAAAACCTCATACTTACGACCTTATACCTCATACCTAAATTTACCCTTTCATTGCTGACAACATACTTCCGTAAACGTTGTTTAATGAAGTCAAATTGGTTGTCAATTTAGATAATTCTTGCTTAAACTGTTGCGTATCCTTACTTGCGTCTGACATATTTTCCATAGCTGTTGTCAAGTTACCATAAAAAGTATTCATGGCTTTCAAATGCTTATTGGTATCTTGTAATTCTAATTCATAGACAGCGTTCAATGCTCCCATATTCTGTGTAACTTTTTGGAACTGAATACGATAGTCTTTGGCATCCTGAGTTGCGGTGGTCATTTCTGCCATTGCGTTCATGGTCGCTCCGTAAGATTTATTCATCTCAGTAATAGCTCCTGATGCTGTTTTTACATTTTTTGCATAATCGCTTGTCGCAACGGTTGCATCTGTAATATCGCCAATTTTAGAAACAGTATCGGTCAAAGACTTCATGCCTCTACCTAAGTTGTCAAAAATATCTGGTGTAACTTTTGAATTAGCTAACATTTCGTCCATCTTAGCGGTCAAGCCTAAACCTGGGGCAGAAGATGTACTTCTTTTTGGTAATTCACCTGTAAAATCTTTTGCTAATTCTGGATAAACTCTCTCCCAATTATAGTCTTGACCGGGTTTCATGGTTAAATATAGAAATCCATACATGGCAAAAATACCTACCTCGGTAAGCATACCGAGCATCAACCATTCGTTTGCGTTATTCCAGTGAAGGATTTTCGCTAATGCTCCAAAAATTACTACTGCGGCTGCAAAACTTGCAATGACGTTTACGATTTTTTCCATTGTGATTTAAAAAGATAAATTTGTTTTAAGACTGATACCTGAATTTTTAATGAGTGATTGATAAAATGAGTGAATAATAGAATAAAATCAAAGGATTTGACATTCGATTAAAACATTCATCGTACTAAAACTAAGCGAGGGAACTTTGTCGTATATCACGATTGGATTCCCTCGCTTGTGTTATTGTTAGTTAGTTTATTTTCAAAACTAAATTTACTTTAATTAATATTGTTTAATATTTGATTTATGGTAATTATTGTGAGATTTTTCACTAACACCTAAAACCTAACCCCCAACCGAGCGTCGGTCGCACCTATTTAAACTCTTTTCCTGACGAACGACCCAAATGGTTCATAGCACAACGGAATCCGATGTATGAACGCTTCTTGTTTTCGTACTCATACGAGCGTGTACCTGTTTCCAAATAATACGCAACGTCTTTCCAAGAACCTCCACGAATAACTTTACGTGGCTCATCTTTATCATCGTTCATAGTATTTAAGTCCCAAGTGATGGCTACTGAGTTATCTGCATAAGCATCTAATGTCCATTCAGAAACGTTACCTGCCATGTTGTACAAACCATAATCATTTGGATTGAACATATTGGCTGGAGCTGTGTAAGCATAACCGTCAGCATCATAATTTCCACGATGTGGTTTGAAGTTAGCTAATAAACAGCCTTTTCCATTCGCTACATAAGGATTACCCCAAGGATATTTAGCTGATGCTTTTCCTCCACGAGCTGCCCATTCCCATTCTGCTTCTGATGGCAAACGGAATCTTGGTGAAATATATTGACCTTCTGAAGTACGATAATCATTGTATGCCTTCGTTCTCCATTCACAAAAATACCTTGAAGCAGTCCAACTGATTCCTACTACTGGATATGTATCAAACGCTGGGCTTGAAAAGTAGTATTCAGTCATTGGATCACCGTTGTGATACGTAAAGTCTTTGCTCCAAACAGAAGTGTCAGGATAATATTCTGCAATGATTTTTTCTTCTCCAATTACAGAAATAGAATCTTTCATCATTACGTCTGTGAACTGACGATATTCGTTGTTGGTAATTTCAGTATCATCCATGTAAAACTGAGCAACAGTTACACGCTTGTTGAAACTTACTGACGACGATGTTACATCCTCATCGGCTTGTCCCATCATGTAGGAGCCAGAAGGAATCAAGACCATTCCAAGCGGAGTAGTTTGTTTCCAACCTTTACGTGCAACAGCGGCGATTTCACCGTTTTGCATACCAACATCTTCTTTCTTGTTGCTTCTGCTGCTTTTACCGCTTTTGCCTTTTCCTTTGGAGGCTACCTCACCTTTACCCTTGCTGCTACTTCTTCCTTTGCTTGATTTGCTACTGGCAGTTGATTTTCCACCCTTTCCTTTGCTTCCGCCAGAAGTAGAGTTACAACTTTCCAAGAACAACACAGGGATAGCTACCAAAAGTAGTAAAAATGATTTCCTGAAAATTCCAACGTAATTCATAGTGTTATAAACTTTTTTGAATGATACCTGTAAATAATTTAGGTAATGTTTCTTCAAATGTGATTGTATTAGACTCTTTATTATCCTTACTAAACAGGTGTCAGATTTTAGTTATTGAGGGATAGTAAACCCTCAAAAGAACCAATAACTAACACATTTACTCAAAACAAAATGATTTAGAATCAAAAACATAGTCTCAGTAAACCTAACCCCTAAAACCAATTACCTAACCCCTAATTGAAATGTTAAATTTTCTTAAAAACGATAATTATTCTTTATTTAGTATATAAACAGAACAACAAAGTTAAATATTTTTTTTGTCTTGTCTCTCAATGGTTTAGTGTTTTTCACAATAAACCTCTAACGTCTGAATCTTGGAGTACGCACGGGAGTTTTCTTTCCTGCTAATAGCCGTGGGGCGGGGATGGCATAACTTAGCAAAATTTCGTGCGATAGTGGGGCTTTGGCGGTGGCTCCTACATTGGTTAGGTCAAGTGAATATCCTAACCGCAATGCGTTATTATTTAACATCGAAATTCCTGCAATAATAATGCCAGCATCGTTCAGTCGATATGAACCACCAAGCCAATATTTTTCGGAATACGTAACAATCGCTCCTCCTTCTAAAACATTTGTATTAAAATCAGTTTTCCACAACGCCATCGGACTTACTTTAATATTATCATTCAAGTAATAATCAAAACTTCCTGTCAGATTCAAAACCTGTTTGATGGCGTATGCTCCTGTTTTGTCTGTACCTATGCTATATGTAGGAGAATTAACATGATTGAGACTCGCTCCTATTTGATAGGTTTCAGTTTTGTACATTACTCCTACTGAAAAATCGGTCTTGGTTTGGCTAAAACTACCTGACAAAGCATCTACTATCGGATCTCCAGAATCACGTGGGCGGAATTTTGAATCAAAATTCTTTGTATAAAGACCTCCCTTTGCTCCAATTGAAACGATATTACCATTTGACAACCCTATTTGATAAGAATAAGATAATAACATATTTTGATACCCTGCACCCGACGGTGTTTTATCATTTACAAATTGTATGCCGATTCCGCTGTGCAAACCATTTAAAGGCATCGAAGCCGTAAATATTTGTGTACCCAACGAACCACTACCATCAAAAGTAGTCTGATAATCAGTCCATTGATTACGATAATGTAATTGAAATCTCGTTACGCCATCCATTCCTGCCGCAGCAGGATTGATGTATAACGGATTGAACATATATTGACTCAATTGAGCATCTTGTTGAGCAAGGGCTTTTAAGCCTGAGAATGCGAGTACCGTAAAAAATATATATCGTAAAGTCTTTTGCATAATATGTCAAAAAGAGGAAGAATGAGTACCTAATAATCCAAAACTAATAAACAATTTTAATATACACTAAAAAATGATGAATTGGTTATTGTCTAACGGAAATATTGTTTGTTTTGTTGTAAGGATTATTTCTAAAAAACAATCTATCTTTTCAAAATTAACTACTCTAAAAAACAAACCTTCTCTCCAAAACGTTACAAAATCACTTATTTCCATTTATATAAGTTAATTTTGTATCATTAAAATCGCTTATCCATACGCCCAAAGCTAATCGCCAACGGCTAAAAGCTACAAAAATATGATTACTGTCAGAGAAAGACCAATCACGAATTGGTTGCCAATTACTAAAAAAGAAGTTGACCAGCGAGGCTGGGAACAATTAGATGTTATATTAATTTCGGGAGATGCCTACGTGGATCACCCTTCTTTTGGTACGGCTGTGATTGGGCGAATCATTGAAAGTGAGGGCTTTAAGGTCGGAATCATTCCGCAACCCAACTGGCGTGACGACCTTCGTGATTTCAAAAAAATGGGTAAACCCAAATACTTTTTTGGGGTAACGGCAGGTTGTATGGATTCGATGGTAAATCATTATACTGCCAACAAAAGATTGCGTTCAAATGATAGTTATACGCCAGGCGGTGAGGCGGGTTTCAGACCTGATTATGCCTCAACGGTTTATACCAAAATTCTGAAAGAAATTTATCCCGATGTTCCAGTCCTTTTGGGTGGGATTGAGGCTTCATTACGCCGTGTGACCCATTATGACTATTGGAAAGACCAATTAATGCCTACTATTTTGGAAGATTCGGGAGCGGATATGCTCGTGTATGGCATGGGCGAACAACCCTTGCGAGACATCTTAAAATTGGTGAAAAGTGGAGTGCCTTTGAATGAAGTTAGAGGTGTAAATCAGATTGCTTATATTGATGAAAAGCCAGTTCCTGCTCATGAAACTTGGGAGACGGTTGAGTTGGCAAGTCATGACGTTTGTTTACAGGATAAAATGAAATATGCCGCCAATTTCAAGATTGTGGAAGTGGAATCGAATAAATGGCAAGCCAACAGGATTTTGCAAAAAGTGGGCGAAAAAACGTTGGTCATTAATCCGCCCTTTAAAACGATGGATGAGGAGGAAATGGATAAATCATTTGACTTGCCTTACACCCGTTTACCCCACCCAAAATACAAAAATCGAGGACCCATTCCTGCCTACGAAATGATTAAGTTTTCGGTCAATATGCACCGAGGCTGTTTTGGTGGTTGTAGCTTCTGTACGATTTCGGCTCATCAAGGAAAATTTGTGGCTTCTCGTTCCGAAGAGTCTATTATGAAGGAAGTCAAACAAATTACGGAACATCCTGAATTTAAGGGATATATTTCCGATTTGGGCGGTCCTTCTGCCAATATGTACCGCATGAAAGGCAAGGATGAATCCATCTGTGCCAGATGCCAAGCACCGAGTTGTATCAATCCTGTAATATGTTCAAATTTGGATACTTCGCACAAACCATTGACCAATATTTACAAGAAAGTGGATGCTCTGCCAGAGATAAAAAAGGCGTTTGTGGGTTCTGGGGTTAGATATGACCTTTTGGTGGATGATTTCAACAAGAATAATCAAGACGGAAATCACGATGAATATATGGAGCAATTAGTCACCCGCCACGTGTCGGGGAGATTGAAAGTTGCCCCTGAACATACTTCCGATGCGACCTTAAAAATCATGCGTAAACCTGGATTTAAGTATTTTAGAAAATTCAAGGAGAAGTATGATAAAATTCAAGAAAAGCACGGATTAAACCAACCTTTAATTCCGTATTTTATCAGTTCTCACCCAGGTTGTGAGGAGCAAGATATGGCAAATTTGGCGGCAGAAACCAAAGATTTAGGATTCAGATTGGAGCAAGTACAGGATTTTACGCCCACGCCCATGACGGTTGCGGAGGTAATTTATTATACAGGCGTTCATCCATACACGTTGCAACCCGTACACACGGCAAAAACCAAAGAAGAAAAACAGAACCAAAATAATTATTTCTTTTGGTATAAAAACGAATTTAAAAGTTGGATTAGAGAGCGTTTAACAAAATTAAAAAGACCAGATTTAGCCCAACAATTATTAGGAGACGTAAATCCAAATCCAAAAAAGAAAGAGGGTCCGAGAAAGGATTATACTACTTATAAACGGAAGTGGTAGAAGATTTATGGTATATTTACGGGAACTAATTTAACCAAAAATAACATTCCCTTGAACATTCCAAACCCAATCCGCTGGGGCATACTTGCCTGTGGTAAAATAGCCGAAAAATTTGCCCATGATTTAGTTGCCCATGTACCCGATGCAGTCGTGTATGCAGTTGCCTCTCGTGAACTATCGAAAGCCCAAATTTTTGGACAAAAATACAACGCTACCAAAGCCTTTGGTTCGTACCAAGAACTCGCTGACTGTGCGGAGGTTGATGTTATTTATATTGCTTCGCCACACGCCCAGCATCACGAGCATACCCTCTTGTGTTTGAATGCGGCAAAGGCTGTTCTTTGTGAAAAAGCCTTTGCCATCAATACAATAATGGTGAAGGAAATGATTGCGAAATCGAAAGAGAAAAACCTATTTTTGATGGAAGCCATCTGGACGAGATTTCACCCTGCCATTGCCAAAACTTTGGAGATTATTCAGTCTGGACAAATTGGTGATATTGTTCATCTTGTAGCAGATTTTGGTTTCAAGGCAGATTATGACGAAAATTCTCGACTTTTTAACCCTGAATTAACGGGTGGTTCTTTGTATGATATTGGTATTTATCCGCTCTTTATTAGTAAGTTATTATTAGGAAATCCCAAAGAAATCAAAGCAGTTGCTTCAATGACACCCTCGGGCGTGGACATGAATACTTCAATGGCTTTGAACTACGAAAACGGAGCAACCGCTTCATTATTCTCAACTTTTGCTACTAAGACAGACACCACCTGCACGGTTTACGGAACAAAAGGGAAAATCTATTTACACGAAAGATTCCACGAAACCAAAGCTATAACCTTAGAAATTTACGGACAAGAACCCCAAATTTTCGAGACTGAAAGATTGGGGTTTGGCTATTCATACGAAGCACAAGAAGTTCAAAGATGTTTGAAATTAGGTAAAACGGAAAGCGATAAATTACCGTTACAATTTAGCTTAGAATTGATGGAATTATTGTGTGAAATACGTAGCCAGACTGGTTTGGTTTATCCGCAAGAGGTTTACTTTTTTTTAAGGTAGAGACGAATAGCATTCGTCCGTCAATTAAATTGATGTGGACGAATGCTATTCGTCTCTACTTATTTTATTTTTTCCAAAATGATAAATTCAAATATTACTACTCCATCATCTTTAAAATACTGCTTCATCAATTGAAATCCACATTTTTCTAAAAATTCAACCAACTCATTTTCCGTAAAAAGTCTTTTCCCACAACCTTCATGTATTTCGCCTGAGAACTTTGCAATCTTTTCTTCCATAAATAATTGCCCGTTTAGTTTTAAGGTTTTACAAATATCTTGAAGGATAGTCTCTGGAGTTTCAAATTCATGTAAGCTGTTAATTATCAATACTTTATCAAAAATATTGCAAGGTAAATTAGTAGAAGTTTGCGTTCCAATGACAGGAATAAATTTCCCTGAGATGTTTTTTTGCAAAAGTTTTTCGTAGTATTTTACGCCATAATCAATCTCTTCTTGATTACAATTGAGCGGGTCAATATCTTGCAAATAAAAAGTTAGATTCTCAACCTGTGAAGCAAACCAAATCTCCCAAACTCCACTACCCGCCCCGATGGAGGCAATCGTTTCATTTTCTTTGAAATTATAGATGGAGAGGGATTTTTGCATAGAAATCAATACAAGTAAATAAACAAAAGATGTTCAAAATGATTAGTTGATTACTACTCAACTGTATTTCAAGCCGATAGCCAATTGCCGACAGCTTTTTGTTACTGATAAATCCCAGCCGCCACCTTCTCCGTAATCGCCTTCGGAGCCAACCAAGCCAAAAATGCCCCCAACTTATTTACAAACCCTGGAATAACTTCCGTCTTACTCGCAAACATCGAATCAACCGAAATTTTCGCCACTTCTTGCGGAGACATAACTACTTTTTCAGCCGCTTTTCTGGCTTTGGCAGGAATGTCTGCACGGTCATTGAAATTGGTATCAGTCGCCCCTGGGCATACACACGTAACCGACACGGGCGAATCTTTTAATTCAAATTTTAAAGCCCTCGAAAAATTCAAGACAAATACTTTCGTAGCAGCATAAATCGCCATTTGGGGCAAAGCCTGATACGCCGTCGAACTCGCAATATTCAAAATATAAGCCTGTGAATGACGTTTCAACATCGGTAAAAATGCCTGACACATCTCTGAAAGCGTTATCATATTCAGATTCATCATATCACGATTTTGTTCAATGGTAAATTTTTCAAAATCCCCCGCCGAACCATATCCAGCATTATTGACCAATACCGCTACTTGATAATTATTCTGCTCAACCCATGTCAAAACCGTCCGTGCAGCATCTGGGGCAGACAAATCAACCGCTAAGAAATCAACTTTCACACCATATTGATTTTTAATTTCATTAGCAACGTCCTCTAATTGGCTCGCAGAACGAGCAATTAATATCAAATCAAATTTCTTTTTTGCCAATTCAATGGCTATTTCTTTTCCAATGCCCTTGCTGGCTCCTGTGATTAGTGCGTACATATTTAAGTCGTTAAGTTTTTAAGTCTGGACTTGTCATCCCGACGAAGGAGGGAACTGTTATTTTATCTATTCAATCTGATTTTTGAGAGAGTCTAACAGTTCCCTCCTTCGTCGGGATGACAAGCACTATAAAAAATGTTTATCCCTCCCAAAATTAAGAAAGCCCTACCAATTGGCAGGGCTTTCTTCGCAATATTTCTAAAAATTTATTTCTTAGGAATTTTAGTTGGATTCGCTGGGACTTTAACTGTACCCGTTGTTGGAGGCGTTGGCACAGCAGTTGCAGGGTTCAACGATGCTCTTAATCCGTCTGGATCATCCGTTTTGATTGCTACGGCTTTGTCCACGTATTCTTGAGCTTTTATTAAATCCTTAGTTGAGTTAATATGATAACCTACCAAATATCTGTAAGAATCATACAAATTATCTTTGCTGGCTTTCGCTACATCCACAACCGCAAGATATTTCTCAAAATGTGAACCAGCCAACCATTTTGTACCTGTATAATCTACGTAGCTGTTTGTTCTGGCACGATACAAGTGGAAAGGAGCAAATTTATCGTTAATGGCAATGGCTTTTGCCAACATCGAATCCGCTTTTATTCCTTTGCTATATCTTCCCAAGGTATCTTCTCTTGGCGTAAATGCCGTTACAAAGTACTGAGCTACACCCGCATTATACCAGTCTGTACTGTTTAATGCTTGTTTTTTCTTCAACTTCCAATCCATTGACTTGGTAGCATACTCAACAGCCTTCGCATATTTTTTCTGACTAAAAGCACTCGAATACATGGTAGCATTGAGGTTATTGATAGTATCCTCGGGAGCAGCTTTTTCGTAATAAACAATAGCCAAGGAATCTTGTTTCAAACACTGGTAACCTTTACCGAAGTAAACATTATCCATGTAATAAGGCTTTACACCTGCCTTTATCATTTTCTCCAAATTATCAATACCATCTTGGCATTTACCTAATTCCACCCCCGAATATCCCTTCATTCTAAACACAGAATTATCAGTTGCACCTTTTGCTTCTGCCTGCTTTGTGAACTCCATCGACCCTTCATAATCTTTGGATAAAAATAAAAGTTGGGCAGTGTTCAATAAAACAGTAGGACTCGCTTCTGATCTGTCCACGTACTTTCTAAATAATTTAGAAGCATCTTTATATTTTCCAAAAATGATATAGTATTCACCCATACGCTTGTAGTACGGTGCAAACGATGAATCAGTCTCATAAGCACTTTGGTAGCTATTTACGGTATATTGATAGTTTTTACCTCTCAAATACACAACTCCCAAACGGATATATGCCTTCGCAGATTTACCAACCAAAATAGCTTGCTCATAAGCCGTAGCCGCTGGTCCACCATCATTTTTCAACAAGAAAGCATCTCCTTTCACAATCTGCATATCAGCTGTCAAAGGTTTTTTGGTTTTTTCAGTAATCAAATCAATCAAACGAACAGCTTCACCTGTATCATATGTATGCTCAAACAAAGTGTAAGCCTCTGCAATACGGTACATTACATCCGCATTTTTCATCTTGGTTTCTAACAAAATCTTGTCAAATGCTGCCTTTGCTCCTTGTGCATTTTTGTCAGCCAACATCAATGTCGCCAAACCTACTGAGTTCAAAGGTTGCTTTGGTTCTGTTACTAAGCCTTTCTCGAAAGTAGCCTTTGCACCCGCCAAATCGCCTGTACGTACTTGTGCATAACCCAAATAGTACATATTTTCAGCCGTGGGCGAAGCCGCCACTACTGCTGTCATTGTTGCCTTTGCTTTCGTTGGCTGGTCTCCATCCAACTGCGACAATCCTTGCTGAACCGTTTGTCCATTTACCATTCCAGTAAACAACAAACCCGCAGCCACCAATAGAGATTTCATTTTTCCGTTCATCTTTTTGTTTTTTTAGTTGTAATTAGATTGGGTGATTCACACACCTTAGTAGTTTTATTATTGATTAGTTTGGGTATTAAAGCAAATTATCAAAAACCTTTAACAAATTTTATTTTTATGACTAAATACAAAATTAAAGTAAAAAAATTATAATAAAAACCTAACTTTTATTCTTTATCTGAACTTTTAACAGTTTTTTGATAAATGGACTATTTTTATAAAATTTTGCAATTATCCAAATTTAACTATCTGACGCATTGACACTCCACGAGTAACATACCCCCATTGGGTTTAACAAAATATTAACAGAGTACTTAGAAAAAAGAGAATAGAGATTAGATGACAGAGGTCAGCGAATAGATATTAGAAATAAAACTATTCTCTATCATCTGTTCTCTATTAACTATTCTCTATCCTCTACTTATTCTCCACCTGCCTAATCTGTACAGGCTGTGTCAGTGGAATCAATCCGTTTTTATAAACTATCAATTGCCCCTGTTCCAAAGTACAATAATTGATAAACCCAGTCCCCAAACCCATGTATGCTTCTTTCAAAATAAAGCGAATTCTGCGTGTCAATGGGTATTTTTTTAAGGCTAAATTATACCCAAAAGGCTGATAATAATCGTCCTTCGTAGGGTTTAGTTTATTTGCCACCGATAACACATTGATACTTCTGATAAAGGTCAAAGACGTTGGATCATCGCCATCACTAATCCAATTCATCCCAATCACACCCATTGCATTACCATGCGTTTTGACGTATTCAATCACTTCTTTATTGGACTTTGCAGCAAAAAACGATACTTTTTGTTTTCTATCAATCTTGAAAGTATCAATCAAGAAAGTTAGATTACTCGAACTCGTCCCGTCAAAAACAAGTACCGTTTCACGTCCTGATTTTCCGTAGCCTTTCTTCGTACCTTTCATCATCGCCTCCAATTCCTGAGTCGTAATCATGGTGTCTTTATTGGCTTTATTCGTTATCAAAGCGATTCCGTCTCCCGCAAACTTAAAACTCTTATATCGAATATCATCTTGCTTAAAAACTGCCTTCTCTTTTTCATCTAATTCTCTTGAGACCACTGCGACACGGGCTTTGTCATTCAAAAGCATTGCCACAGCTTCGCCTTCGTTTTTATAGACTAAATTTATTTTTGTGTAAGGAAATGTCTTCTCAAAAGCTGATTTTTCAGCCTCAATAATTTGTTGGAAAGATTCATCAACGGCTACCGTTATTTCACCCTTTGCGGGGGTATCTAATTCTTTTCCATCTTTGTCTTTTCCTCCTCCACACGATGCTAACAAGCTCATTCCGAGGATAGTAAGCATCAAATTCTTTATATTATTCATGACTGTATTTTATGTTGTCTCAGATATTTTTTTTACTTCTATAACTTAATTTGGAAAAAGGTGTTAGCGTGCCACGGCTTGCGTGAGTATGAGTGGAGACCGTGGCACGCTTGGAATGAGCAAAAATAGTTGGAATCCCCGTTCCAGACGTGCCACGGTCTCTACTCATACCCACGCAAACCGTGGCACATCTAAAACTATTTACAATCAAAACCCCTGATAATTGTTCCCTGTTAATTGTTAATTGAAATCACCCTTTTCTCCCATCATAATATTCATACTCTTCGTCATCGTCATCGCCTTTATTTTTTTGATAAGCTCTCCAAGCTCTGTATAGTCCATAAACAATTAATAATGCTCCCAAACCATAGACATAAGCCTTTGATTTTAGAAAGTTTTGTGCAAAATATGAGTCTGGATTAAGAATCAAAAATATCCCAAGAATGGAATATGATAACGCCATGAAGGCATTGACTATTGCAAAGGGTTTATTTTTCATGACATAAATATTAAAAAATGAAACCTGCCAGTTTCCTGACAGGTTTTTACCATTTTACGCTATGTTTTTTCGATTGCTCGAATACTATTCTGACAATGTATAGCTAATAGGAATCGTAAATCTTGAACGTACCGCACGACCCGACTGCTTGCCTGGTGTCCATCTTGGCACAGATTTAATTACCCTAACCGCTTCTTCATCACAACCAAATCCTACCGATTTCAAAACATCAACGTTCTGAATCGAACCATCCGTATTTACAACGAATTGAATATAAACCTTACCCGATACATTGGCACGTTGTGCTGCCGCAGGATATTTAAGGTTTTTTTGTAAGAACTTACCAAAAGCACCCATACCACCTGGAAATTCAGCTTGTTGTTCTACCGCCGTAAAGATTTCCTCTTCTTTCGGTTTTGGTGGTTCAACTGG
>JAYUOX010000099.1:0-5590 GCA_043760595.1 Cytophagales bacterium | reverse complement strand
AGCAGAAGAATGTGATATGAAGATAAAAATAATTTCAGAAATTGGAACAGGGACAAGTATTTTGTTGAGTGTGATAATTGATGTTTAAGTAGGCAGTTGGCAGTAAAATTTAGTTGGCAGTTAGCAGTTTGCAGCAATTATAAACAAATGAATGTGTGAATTAGACTGATTTGACTGAATACTGCCTACTCCTTACTGCCAACTACTTCATCACCAATATTGGGTATTTTTTATGGATAAATCTCCCGATAAATTTGTACAAAAAAGTCCATACTTACCTTTTTAATGAGAAATCTTATGATTCGGGTCGTGATATTTGAAGATAATAAAAACCTACGAGATAGTCTTGCCATGTATTTGGGAAGTGGCGATGATTTTATGATGGCAGGAGCTTTTGGTGATGCCCGAAATGCTTTGTGGGCGATTAAAAAACACAAACCCGATGTGATTTTAATGGATATTCAAATGCCTCATGTGAGCGGTTTAGAGGCTACGCTCGACATAAAAAAGCTGTATCCAGACACTAAAATACTGATTCAGACCATTTATGAAGACGATGAAAGAATCTTTCAAGCGATATGTGCGGGGGCGAATGGTTACATCGTAAAAAGCCCCGACCCAGAGGTATATGTGCAAGCCATAAAAGATGTTTATGCTTCGGGTTCGTCACTTTCGCCCAATATTGCGGCAAGGGTTTTGGCGATGTTTCAAAGTCAAAATGCGACGGCACACCAAACTTTCGTAGCCCTCACGAACCGAGAAAAAGAAATTTTAGGTTGCATGACCAAGGGAATGAGTTACAAAATGATTGCCGATGCTTGTGATATTAGTTTCAATACGGTGCATACGCACGTAAAAAATATTTACGAAAAACTCCACGTCAATTCTGCTTCAGAAGCCGTTGTGAAGGCTTTGGAGTGGAAATTGGTTTAGAGTTATAATTAATTGATAATCAACTAATTACAAACAATTAAAACTATGGCAATTCAAACAAAAACAATCGTTATTAAAGTAAATGACAAGTATTTTCTTCAAGGTCTTTCACCAAAGGTGACGATTGGTAGCAATTTTTTTGCACCTCTAAATATCAGCAGAATTTATGGGCTATACGTCCTACCAAATAACCCAGTAATTAATCCAACGGGCAGTGTAACCGTATTTAATAATTTAATTGCATCATTAGTTGGACTACCTAACAGCCCAAAATTGGTAAGCCTTTTTGAAAGAATTGATGCCACATTTGCGGTTGATTTGATGGAAAAGGCAAAATCAAGAACGGGTTTTGTCAGTGAAAATTTATTAAATTATTATTATATAGATGTTAAAATAAGTAGTCCTTCTGCCTTGATAGTTATAGTGGATAAAATGAAAAGTTTGCCTGGGATTGATTTTGTTTATGTTAGAGGGGAATTATCAACACTTGAAACGCCAAGCAAAAATCCGAACTTCAACCCAAGTGATACATCTGAACCAATTCAAGGAGAAGGAGTAGAAATCATCAATAAATTTACTCCGATTGAAATTTTACCAGATACTTTGCTATCATTAGAAAAAAAATCTGAAATAGTATCAGTAGCAAACAGCAAATCAGCAAATGAAATGAAGGCTAAATTTGAAGAAATGAAGCCTGAGGAAAATATTGATCAAAGCAAATTAATTATTCCAACAAATCCAGAAGCTCCAAAGGATACTTCAACTAAGATTATACCGATAAATGATAAAATTAAAGAACTATTTGGTTATTGTAAATTAGACAATAAAGATATTGATTCAGAAAAAAATATAACCGTAATAGATTTTGAGCGGGGATGGAAATTCATTCAAAATGAACCCTCATATTCATACCTTACGACCACAATTGTACAAGGAGGCGGTTATAATCATACGAGCCACCTCCACAGTTCTCACGGACAAAAAACATTAAATATTCTTTTTGGAAAGCAAACCTTATCTACTCAAATTGATGGTTTATGCAAAGGTGCGAAAGCTAAAATAGCCTCTGCGTGGTTTGGGTCGAATTTATCTGATAAACAACCAGAACCTGCGTTAGTCAAAACGTTGGTTAATTCGGGCATTATTGAAGGAGATATTGTGTTAATAGAAGTTCAATGTGATAGATGGGTCAAAAATCTTCCCATTGAGATAGAGTCTGCGATGTATGCAGTCATGAAAGCAGGTGTACAGGCTGGATATATCATTGTTGAAGCAGCAGGAAATGGCAGGCATCCAAATGTTGGACATTTATTAAATAACATTACTTCCGCTATTAATTCTACCTCTCAATCTACCTCCATAATGACCACTGAAAACCCCCCAGTTAACCTTAGCCAAAATAGTTTGGGTACGGGTTCAATAATGGTGGGTGGAAGAAAATCTAATTTACTGAAAGATAAAACTTTAAATCATGGCGACCGAGTTGATTACTATTGTTTTGCGGAATTGTCTTCAACATCTTCAACTGCAACATTTAATTTTACTTCTTTGGCAAGTGCCATTACAGCGGCATTAGTAGCTCGTTTTCAAAGCCAAGCATTGAATTCAATAGCAACGGGAGGGATTGGTAGAAGGCTAACAATATCAGAGATAAAAACCTTATTAAGTTCAATTCCATACCCTGATTCACCTCCTTCTACATTACCGATACCTACAAGTTTTAAACAATTTTTAATTAATAATCAAATATCAACATTACCAACAGTATCAATATTAAAACCATAAAAATTAAACACTAAAACAAATATTAAAATGAAAAATGAAGAAAGATTAAGTAATCAAGGCTTAGTTGAAATAGATGCAAGTATAGCCAAAGAATTGAAAAAGAATTTTGCGAAGGAAATAAGTTCCAAGTATAATATAAACCCGAAAGGCTATTTTATTGGGAAAACTATGCTTGCAAAAATGCTTATTGAGAATGAAGATGCTGCTGGTATTGTGATTAGCTTTGGCTTGGACGATGCCATCGAAAAAGGCGGAAAATTACAACTTGTTATCGAGCCTGCTTCTGGCAAAAAAGCATCCGATTTACCAAGAATCATCGGCGGTCTGCCTAAGTTTTCCACAATTGATGATGGCGGAACGGATGGAGCAACACCATTTATAAAACCTAAACCGCCTATGTGACGTGAATTTATTTTTTTCTGTTTATATTGTGGTTTAAAATCTTACTATTAAATGGAAAAATACTTTTACATAATAGAATGGGCTTATAATATTAGTATCGGAACAGCAATAATACCTGCAATAGCGGCTATTTTTAGAGGAAAGTTTTTAAATTTTCCTCTAAAAATAGCCGCTATTAATATTATAAGAACATTGATATTAGGAGTTTTAGGTTTGTATTTTTCATTCATAAATCATAATAATCAGTTCCTTTTTTACCTAAGCCCTTGCCTTGATATTATTTTAATTTCCTTGCTTACTATATCAATTTTTGATTTAGGAAAAGAACTTAAATGGGTTTTGACTTTACTTTGTGTAATCTTTATCAGTTTAATGATTAAAGATTATCTTACTTCAAAAACTCTTCTAAATAGTTATCTCTCAAGTGCTGAAACTGTTTTTGTAATTATTATTTCAATTTTAATGCTTCGTAAAGTTGTGCTTACCTATAAAAGTAGTACGTATAAGCGTTCGCTAATTTGGATACTTTCTGCTTTGCTTATCATGAATCTTTACTCGATATTGATTTCAACGCTGATGGAAAAAATCTCAACTTATTCCAATGAACTTATGCAATTTTATTGGTATTTATCCTCCCCTCTTTTCATCGTTATCACCAATCTCATGGTGGCTTATGGCT
Organism: Cytophagales bacterium; assembly: GCA_043760595.1. Taxonomy (GTDB): domain Bacteria; phylum Bacteroidota; class Bacteroidia; order Cytophagales; family Spirosomataceae; genus Arcicella. Next base: position 1,791 of record JAYUOX010000099.1, on the reverse strand, counting down.
TCTATATTATTCGTAATAAAGTAAAAGAGGCATAGTAAAATCCATCATTTAAAAATGGGCATAATAGGCTGTTAATCAGTTTATTATGCCTATTTTTTTGTATTCTCTTCAATCCAATTTCCTTCTTTTTGCTTCGTTTGTTCTCACCTAAATTGGGTATTTTTTGTCTTGTGCTATTCGACCAACTTTGTAGAGTCAAACCGCTAAGCAAAAAACCGAATCGGCTTAAAGGATGTAGGTGTAAAAATTAATTATTTAAAATCATGAGAAAGTTACTACCGAACATCTTGCTTTTTTTCCAGAAAAAAAGTTTGCAGATGATCATAATCTCAAGCATTGCTTGGGGATGTACTGACAATGAAGTTACCATTACGAATGAGCCACAACCATCTTCAATTGACAAATTAAATGCTCTTTTTGATGATGCAGTTGTTGGTGAAAAAAAGTTTGCTCACTTTAATTCTACCCAAAGTTTTACTTATACTTCTGAAAGAGGTACAACAGTAACCGTGCAACCTAATAGTTTAACCTTAAATGGCTCTGCAGTTACAGGAACAGTCATTTTGGAATTAGTAGAGATTTATGACAAAGCCAAAATGAGTATCACTAATAAACCGTCGATGGGATTATTGCCAAATAAAGAGTGGGAAATCATGCAGTCTGGTGGGGAGTTTTATGTAAATGTAGTATCGCTAACTGGACAAAATCTAACTTTAACAAAACCAATTGAAATAGTTACCTCTGCGAGTAACACAGGGGGAATGCTTGAGGGTATGAGACTTTTTAAAGGTTTAATTACTGATAACAATTTGGGTTGGGAACAAACCGCTACGGTTGTTTTTACGGATACAAGAGCAAACACTTATAAGTTTAGTGTACCAAATCTTGGATGGTTTAATGTTGATAGATTTTATGGTTATCCTGAACCAAAAACCCTCATAACTGCCAAAGTACCAGTAGGTTTTGATAAAGTAAGTCAAGTGCTTGTGCTTCCGAAAAATACACCTAACGCATTGGGTACTTTAGGCGGTAAATATCCAGTTGGCTTACAGTGCTATTTAATTTTTGTAACAGAAAATAATGGAAATTATTTGTGGATAACAAACGAAGAAACTCTTACGCCCAATCATACTGCAACTTTTGATATTAAAAAAGCAAAGGCTGGGAAAAAGGCAGATTGGCAAGGACATGTAACGTTGTTAAAATAATTTTAAAAAATATCAATCATGAAAAAAATATTATTACTACAAATGTTGATGCTCTTCGTAAGTATTAGTATCAACGCACAAACATTGCCTCAGAACCATAAAGGTTTGCAGATATCCGTAAGAGGAGGTTTTGATTTATTGCCAAATTATCGAAACAATACCCCCTACATTGATTACAAAGGAAATTGGATGGCTGGAATAACGGCAAATTACTATTTTAATAATTGGTTGGGCATGGGAATAGATGGTGATTTTTTAGAAAATAATCCCCAAAACAAGTACCCAATGAGCAATTTGATTTATTCTGGATTTCCCATAAATACCCTAAATCTTCAAGAAAAACACATTACTCGTACATTTTTGGGATTCGGTCCAAATTACAGATTTTTGAAAAATGATAAATGGAGTTTTGAATTAAATTTGAGAGGTGGGATTTCCAACATCAAAGGAGGTTATGAGTCATTGCAAGGTCAAGTTCCTACATCCCCACTTCTAACGCCAATTGATTTGAATTTCCATGCAGGATATGATGCTAAAAATGTATTATCAACAAAAGCAGCGATACAATTCAATTACTTTTTCA
>JAYUOX010000098.1:0-5596 GCA_043760595.1 Cytophagales bacterium | reverse complement strand
CTTCCTATTATGCAGGTGTGATAAATTTCCGTGCAGGACGATATAATGAGGCGATTCCAGATTTCAAAAAAGCTGAACAATCACCCGATTATCGTGCTGAAATCCCAGGGTGGTTGGCTCACAGTTATTATCGTCAAGGAAAATTTGCGGAAATGCTTTCTTACACAGAACCGCTTTTACGTGAAAAAAACTCAGGTCGGAAATTGGAGGATGTAGCCTTATTGACGGGTGAAGTTTATTTTCAACAAACCAATTACGAAAAGGCGGCAAATTATTATACCATTTACAAAAATTACAAGTCGCAAGGAATGTTGCCCGCCGTTGCTTATCGCTACGGATATTCTCTTTATAAAACTGACCAATTTGCCCCAGCAACTGAACAACTCAAAAATGTTGCCGCCGTTCGTGATACCCTTGGGCAGTACGCTTCCTTTATTTTGGGCGTTTGTTATTTGAAAGCAAACAATCCCAATTATGCTTTGGGAGCATTTGACCAAGCACGTAAAAGCACTTACAACAAATCCGTTACAGAAGATGCTGACTTTAATCACGCCAAAGTTTTATTGGATTTAAACCGTGGAAACGAGTCAATTAAGGCTTTTGAGGAGTTTTTGAAAAAATATCCAGACTCGAAATATGAAGATGAAGCCAACGAATTAGTTTCTGAGGCGTATTTGGCTTCCAATAATTATCAAGCCGCTTTGGCGTATATTGAAGGCTTGCCGAGACGTTCAACACGGACGAATACAGCCTATCAACGCATTGCCTACAATCAAGGAGTAAAAATGTATAATGATGAAAGATACATTGATGCCATACCGTATTTTGACAAATCCCTCACGACACCCGTAAACGCTGAGACAAAATATGCTGCTAATTTTTGGAAAGCCGAAGCCCTTTCAGCCGATAAAAAATATGCGGAGGCAATACCGATGTATCAAGCTCTGATTGCTTCGGTGGATAATACAACACCTAATGTTTATGAATTGCAGTCAAAAAGTAGATATTCATTAGCGTATTCGTATTATAACACAAAGGACTACGAAAAAGCGAATAAGTTATTTCGTGAATACGCCGACAGAATGAAAACTTCGGGGGACTCGCAGTCGTATCAAGATGCGGTGATTCGTTTGGGAGATACTTACTTTGCCTCCAAACAATATGATCCTGCCATCCGATATTACGACCAAGCCATTGCCAGTAAAGGTGCTGACCGTGATTATGCCACTTATCAAAAGGGCTTAGTTTTAGTTTTGAAAGGCAATGAGGCGGCTGCAAGAACGGCTTTTCAAAAGGTTCAGATCGACTTTCCTACTTCATTGTACGTTGATAATGCTTTGTATCAAGAGGCAAATTTAGATTTTTCTGCGGGTCGATATATCCCTGCCATCACGGGTTTTACAAAGTTATTAAACGAAAAACCACAAAGTAGTTTAGTCCCTGCCACTTTACTGAAACGTGCGGGAGCATTTCAGAATACGACCAATCACGAAGGAGCAATTGCGGATTACAAAAATATCTTGAAAAATTACCCAACTTCTCCTCAAAGTAAAGATGCTTTGGCAGGTATTCAAGATGAATTGAACGAAGTAGGTCGTCCCGAAGAGTTTGGGCAAATTTTGAATGATTATCAGGTTACAAATCCCCAAGATAATGTTACGGGATTGGCTTATGAATCTGCCAAAGGTTTATTTTACAGTGAGAAATACGATAAAGCCGTCGTTGCTTTGAGTGATTATGTACGTAAAAATCCGATGAGTTTTGAATCTTACGAAGCTAAATATTTGATTGCGGAGTCGTATATGAAGATGGGCGATAAGTTACAAGCCTTGACTTACTACTACATTGTTATTAATGACAGAAAATATAAAGCCGTTAACAAAGCTATGTTGAAAGCTGCCGAGATAGAATTCGCCGCTGGAAATTACCGTCCAGCTATTACTAATTATAGAGGTTTATTGTCTCTGGCTTCGGATAAAAAAGACCAACAAACTGCTTTAATTGGTTTGATGGAATCTTATTATACTACTACAAAAACAGACTCTACGCTATATTTTGCCAGAGAAGTTGCCAATTCAAACGATGTGGTGATGGGAGCAAAAAGTAAGGCGAATTTGTACATGGGTAAGATTTACATGGGTAAAAACGATTATCCCAAAGCGGTTGAAGCATTTAATCAAACTATTTCTATCTCCAAAGATGATTACGGTGCGGAGGCTCAATATTTGATTGCCCAGATTTTGTATAATCAAAAAAAATATAAAGAATCGTCCGAAATGATTATTGCAAAATTCAGAAATGATTTTTCAAATGCTTCTGACAAAATTGTTGGTAAGGCATATTTATTATTGTCTGACGATTTTGTGGGTCTTGATAATTTATTTCAAGCCAGAGCAACTTTAAATTCATTAATTGATAATTTATCGGATAAAGAGATTGTCGCAGAGGCGAAAGTTAAATTGAAAGCTATTGAGAAAAAATAAAATTTGAGGTGTTAGGTTTTAGGGATTTGGTGTTAGAAAACATTGTAAGTCTTTTAAAATCAAGATGTTAATTTGTAATTAATCCTTATTTATAGAAAATGAAAACTCATTCAAATAAAATATTCCTTATTTCAATACTTGGAACGTTTCTATTTTTCACAAATTCTTTTGCCCAAAAGAAAGGCGGAGAAATAGAAACTTCTGATATTGAAGTAACAAAAGATACAAAAGTAGTTTTGCCACAAGCCAATCGGATTTTTGAGAAAATCCCAACGATGGGTGATGAAACTCGTAAGCCAATTCGCTACGAATTTGTGGAGCGTAAACTTCCTGTACAGACCCCCGCATTCAGCCCAGAAGTAAGTATGCCACAAGATGGTGATTCCAAAACTGATTCAAAAGCCGCTAAACACAGTAATATTGTTCGGGCGGGAATTGGTAATTATGGACATACATTTTTTGAAGCACACGCAGGAATACCGATGGGTGAGGACAATTACCACGGAATTTATATCAAACATAATAACTTTCGATTGGGTCCCGTGGGGGCAAATTATTCTGGAAGTTCTCAAAATTTAGTAAAAATTCACAGTCGGACATCGTTTGATGCCGTCAAATTAGAAGGGGCTTTGGGTTGGGAACGAAGAGGTTTTGATTTCTACGGATTTGTACCTCGAAATTACGATTTCCCCGAATCTCAAATTTTTAACTCTTGGAATAGATTTAATTTTAACGGAAAAATCAGTAATTCAAACAAAGACTCTAAGATTGATTATCAGTTTAAAAGTAATCTCAGTTATTTATTTAGTCATCTAAAAGCTAATGAAATTGTTTTGAATGGCTCAATGAATGCAGTCTATCCTTTGACGGATGAACTTTCGGCTGTTTTGGATGGTTCGGTTACCTTAGCTCAAAGGCAAGATTCGCTTACACTCTATCGTAATTTGTATAAAATCAAACCAACTTTTCAATACAAAACTGATAAATTCACGGTTACGGCAGGTTTGAACGTGATTAATGACCGAGAGAAAAATACTTTTAACCAAAGTTATCTCTATCCTATCGTCAAATTGGATGCCCAAGTGATACAAGGCGTTAAAGTTTTTGTGGGATATGAAGGCGATGTTTCTGCTAATAATTTGACTTCTTTTTTAATGGAAACGCCTTGGTTAAACCGTTTTATTGAATTGAGAAACACTCGCAAAACCAACGATTTTTACGCTGGTGCAAAGGCATCATTACAAAACGGAATCGACCTCGAAGCCAAAATCAGTTATGCCAATTACAAGGATTTTTATGTTTTCAATAATTCAAGAGTTGATTCGTCACGTTTAGAGGTATTGTATTCTGATGATTCTACGACGGTGAAAGTTACCAATTTTACCGCCCAAGCCAGTTATCAAATACCTGATATGTTTCGTTCAAATCTAAAATTTGATGTGAATGTTTTTGGAGGATTAGGAAATCTCAAAACCGCTTGGCATCGTCCTAATTTCTCGGCAACTTGGAATAATACTTTTACCGTAAAACAAAAATTATTGGTAAGCTCAGACCTTTATTTTATGTCGGGATTACAAGGCAAAAACTTTCAAACCAATAAAGAAATAAAATTGGATGCAATCATCGACCTAAATTTTAAATTTACGTATTTGATTAGCGACCATTTTGACGTATTTGTATCTGCAAACAACGTTTTGGGCAAAAATTACCAACGTTATCTCTATTACCCTACACAAGGCGTGAATTTTCTTGGTGGTTTGTCATATTCTTTTTAAATTCGTAAATATATAGTGTTACGGGAAGAATATAATAGTAGTTTTTGATAAAACTTATCACTTATAACTCATCACTTATCACTGTTAAGTAAGGACTATTTATTAAATTTTGAAGATATGAATACTGTACAAAATCACATCAAAGAATTGCTTTTTGAGCAAGATTGTGTGGTAATTCCTGATTTTGGGGGATTCGTTACAAATTTTGATTGTGCTAAAATCAATGAAACGAATCGTTTTATTGCCCCACCTCAAAAGTGGTTAGCCTTCAATGCTCTGTTGAAAAACGATGATGGTTTATTGTCAAATTACATTGCTCAGGAAGAAAATATCTCTCGTGAGCAAGCCAATTTGCAAATAAAATCTTTTGTTGAGGCGACCAAGAGATACATTCAATTTGACAATTCATATTTTATTGAAGGCTTAGGTACATTTAGTCAAAACGAAGAAAATAAAATTCAGTTTCAATCTAAACCGTCAAACAACTTTTACAGTGAAAGTTTTGGTTTAGAGAATTTATATTTGAAAAAGAGTTTAAACCTTCAAAATGAATTGCAGATAGTTCATAAACCAGTAATTGTTTCTGACAATACAGTTCAACAGGTTTTTGTTTCGGAGGATAGAGAACCAAGTGCAGAAATATTTGAAGAAGGAGAAACAAATTATGGCTATCGTAGAAACAGATTTAGTAAGGTTTTACCAGTAGTCTATGGACTTTTAGGAGCGGCATTTTTAATGACTGCCATTTATTTTTATGACAATCAAAAAGTTAGTTTGAGTTCTTTAAACCCTTTCAAATCTTCATCAGTTGTTCAACCAATTCCACAACCAGTTGCCGTGAAAATTGCTCCTGTTGTAAGTAAAGTTGAAGAAAAATTTGAAAAATTGCCAGAAACAAAACCATTTGAAAACGAAACTGTAACGCCCAAAGAAACAATAACGGAAACAAACAATCGTTTTTTTGTAATCTTGGGGAGTTTTGGGAGTGAACAAAACGCTAAGAAATTATTAAAAACTATAAAAAATAAAGGCTTTGATGAAGCCCGTTTGATATATCCGAAAAATAGTGAGAAATTAATTAAAGTAGCTGCGGGTGGTTTTCAAAACGAAACGGAAGCCGACCAACAAGCTGTCAAAGTTTCAGAATCAATGAATCAGACAACTTGGATTTATGAACAAAAATAAATTCAAGACTTTAATATAAATCTTTCATAAAAAGGTAATTATCAAAACCAATTCATCTGGCTGATAATTACCTTTTTTTATTTTATATACTGTAGCTCGAAGCGACCGACGCTCGGTGGCACTTCGAGACTTTGGAGTTCGATTCTCGAAGTG
>JAYUOX010000097.1:0-5603 GCA_043760595.1 Cytophagales bacterium | reverse complement strand
TTTTTAGTAGAACCTACTTCCATAACTACCTGATTGTCAGTAATTAAGTCTAAAATTTGGGGTAAAATAGAAGTTAAAGTATTCACAGGAGTAGCCACGATGATAATATCGGATTGAACAACAGCTTCCTCCAAAGAAGTCACCGAATCCACCAAGCCCAATTCGAGGGCTTTTGCGGTATGCAAAACATTATTATCAACGCCAATGAGCATATCAGCAAAGTGGTTGTCTCTTAAACTCAGAGCCATCGAGCCTCCAATTAGCCCAAGCCCTATAATGGTAATTGTCATTGTTATTTTTTTGGTAAAAGGTGAACGGTTCACGGTGAACAGTTCATGGAAATAAAACTTAATAATTTTTAGGACTGATGACTTCGTAAACCGTTCACCGTGAACCGTTTACCCTTAACCGTGAACCGAAATTTTAAATTTCTCCCTCAAATACCTTCACCGCTGGTCCAATCAAAAAGATATTTTCGTAACCCGCCTCGGTATGGTCAAATTCAATTCTCAGATTTCCCCCAACCACTTTTATATCAATGGCTTTCTCAAAACCAAATCTTACATTGGCAGACAAGGCACAAGCGGTTACGCCCGTTCCACAAGCATACGTCTCGTCTTCAACCCCACGCTCATAAGTACGAACTTCCAGTTGATTATCGCCCAGTACTTCTACGAAATTGACATTTGTGCCTCCACGACTCACAAAAGGGTCATTGTAACGAATTGCTTTGCCTCGAGTATAAACATCCAAGTTTTTCAAATCGTTGGTATATGTTACATAATGAGGCGAGCCAGTGTTCATAAAATCGTATTGCTCAGTCCTTTCGATATGATTAACGTTAATCATTTTCAGAGAAATAAATTTGGGGGTAATCTTTGCTTCATGCTCACCATCGGTAGCAATAAATAGCGTAGAATCACCAATAATACCCAAATCATGGGCAAAACGGACCAAACATCGCCCACCATTGCCACACATCGAGCCTTCTGTTCCGTCAGAATTAAAATAAACCATACGGAAATCATAGCCATTTGCATTTTGCAAAAGCATCAAACCATCTGCCCCAACGCCAAAACGGCGATGACACAAATCAGCGATATATTTTTGGGAAATTGGAAACGTCTCCTCACGGTCATCCACCACCACAAAATCATTTCCTGTACCTTGATATTTTAAAAACTTCATAAAAATGTACCACGATTCTTTTGAATCATAAATTAGTCAATACTCCTAATGATTTCTAACTTTATGCAAGTTAATACTCAAAAGAGAACATTGCTACTTTGCCAGCTTCTCAATCTGTTCACAAACGTCCTTCGGAGCCTACCAATTCAATAAATGCCCTTTGCCCTCTATTTTTACTAAGGTTGCGTTAGGAATTCCTTTTGATAGATTTTCAGAGTGAAAACTTGGGGCAGTTTTGTCAGCTGTTCCAACCAAAATGGTACAATGAACCATGATTTCTTTTAGTCTTGGATAATAATTTTCATCAACAAAAGCCTGCAAAATGGGTGTTAATTGTACAAAGTTTTGTGGCATAAAATCATCTAATGCAGTCTTTACGAGGGATTTGTAAGGTTTGCCGATGGCAGAAGATTGTAATAAAGTAGCAAGCGATTCATTTGCCAAAATTTTATTAACCCAACCATCTTTAATCAGTGGAATTTGGTATTTATTCTGGTCATTATCTTTGCTAATATCTCCTGCAAAACTTCCTAATATTAAGGCAGATTTGAGCCTTTTTTTGGCAATTTCAGGATAATCTAACATGAATTTAATACTCAAAAATCCCCCCATTGAATGCCCGACTAACACGCCATTATTTACATCATAATATTCCAAAATGGTCTTATAATCACTCGCCATTGAGGTTGAGCTAATGCCATCTTTGCCAATTGAACTTTTGGTATGTCCACGTTGGTCAAAAGTAATTACATGAAAGCCATCTTTGACTAATTGTTCAAAAACTAAGTTCCAGTTATGAATCGTTCCGCCAAATCCATGAGCAAAAATGACGGTTTGACCTTCGCCAGCCGAGATTGTACGGAGTTTTGTTCCGTCGGGGCAAGTAACATAAATTTCCTTGCCTACGGGTTGTTGAGACAGTTTTTCGTAGGAAAATTCTTCGGGAGCGTTATTGATTTGATACACTTTCCACTGAATAGCCAAAAAAATTATGGCTACGATAATCAGAATTGCAATGAGGATTTTTTTTACTTGAAACTTGTCTTTTTCTATTCATAATATGTGTAAGTAATCACATCTCCCTTATCGTTTGTAGAAGTAACAGGAAGATTATATTTGTTATAAGTGTATTTGTAGGTAACGTAACTATTGCCAAACCAACCACCCGTAACTCTTTCAGTTAAAATATTATTTTTTGAAAGTCCACCAGGCGATGCTGAATTACTTGGTAAACTAAATGAATTTGGTTTGATTTTGTCATCGTGGGTATATTCATTAATTTGACCTTCTTGCGAAAATTCAATCATATTCCCTTTTTTGTCAAATCTATAAGCACTTGTGGGTCTGGTTTGTGGGTTTGTTTTGATTAATGACCTCGAAGATACTTGAACGATATTATCTGTATCGTTGTAAGCAAAAAATGTTTGACCCGATGACGAATTGGTAGCAATAACTCTATTTTTGTTATCGTATTCAAAAAATTGCGGGCTAAGATTAAACGTCATCTGAGGATTTGGAGAAACGTAATCAGGATTTCTTGTAAAGTTTACTTCGATTTTTAAGTCTCCATTGTATTTGTAACGTGTTTCTGCGATAACAAACTTATTTTTTGTTATTCTGACTTCCCGTTTGAACTCATCATAAAAATACTCAGATATTCCATTGACGGAATCATCCACTTTCTTTAACAATGGCAAACCGTTCACGGATATTGGACCCGTTAGTTCAACTACTTTATTTTCGGTTGGTTCAATAATATTGACAGGATTGTTTGGGGGAATAGGATTGGAAGAAACATTACCGATTGGTGCAGGTAAATCAGTTTTACCACAACTTACAATAATGCCACAAAAGAGGAGGGAAAATAGTAATTTTTTCATAATCGTAATTTGATTTTATGTGAAGACTAAATAAATAACAATTTGATTTTCAGATGATTAAAGAACTTGTCAGTGGTTTGTAGTAATTAAACTTGAAACTGAATAAATGGATTTTTGTTTTTGATTTTTGGAAATTTAATATTGAATTTTGTAAGTAAAAATGAGGAGGCTGCCTCATTAATTTGAGACAGCCTCCTTAAAATATAAAACATATCTGAATTAAAGTGAACCTGACTTGATTTTGTAAATAATCTCTTCTACTTTTTGAACCGATTCATCAATGAGTATTGCAATTGTTTCAGTATTTAAACCTAATTGCAAGCCTTTTTTAATAATCATTATTTCTTTTATTTCCATTCCTTGATTAATACCCAAAGTAATTCCATGATTAGTTCCTTGACTAATCCCTTGATTAATAAGCTGTTGTGCTGTTGTCATAACTATATTATTTAGATTCACTGAAACTTTTGTAAAAATACTAACAATCTCTGTAATTGTTAATCCATCTGTACTTTGAATGTATAAAATAACAGCTACTGAAAATGGATTATTCTCTTGATTATCAATGAGTTTCAAAAGATTTACCAATTCGTTTTCTATTCTATTTACATATTTTTTGTAACGACTATATTTAAATAAAAGTGCAAATATTGATAAAAATTTGTTTTTGAAATTTGTAATTTGCTGGTCTGAAACCTTATTCAAATCTACCAAATAATATTCAAATTCTGGGAGAAATTTCAATAGGGTTTCATCCAAATTATCAAAATATGACTTCATTGGCTGATAATCCCATTTCTTTTTTCCATGATAAATTACAATTGGAATCACAACCGTGGGCTTCTCTTTGTTCTGTTTTACGCCACTTTGCCATACATTCAACATATACTGGTTAAGCTGCCAATGGGGATGGTCTTCTTTATAACTTTTATGTTCATACAAAAAAGCTAACTTGACTTTCCCACTTTCCCCATAATTTCAAGTGTAAAGAATATCGGCAAAATGCTCCTCTAAATTCTCATCAATGAAAGAATTATTTTCAATTGTCAGAGATGATAAATTCAGTTTTTGAACAAAATCAGTAGGTAAAAATTCTTCTAAAAAATTAGTAGCTACATCAGTTCTCGAAAACGTCTCCTTGAAAAATTTATCGTGTACCTTTCTTATTTCCATTATTTGCAATTGTCAATAGTGGTTAGTTATGAAAATTATTCATGGCATGACTCAAAGTCATACCACGAGTAGAATCTATTTCCATATCAATAAGCCTTAGCAAACAAAACCCTCCTATTCGAAGGCTTCCCCGTCAAAATGCAAGTCCCTTGTTCCTCCACCGCATCCAATGGAATGCAACGAATGGTGGCTTTGGTTAATTCTTTGATTTTGTCTTCGGTTTCGGGTGTGCCGTCCCAATGGGCAGAGATGAAGCCTAATTCTTCGCTATCAATTACCTTCATAAATTCTTCCCACGTATCTACTTTAAAAGTATGGCTTGCTCTAAAATCTATGGCTCTTTTGTAGATATTTGTTTGGATGTCTTCCAATAGATTTGTTACCGTATCTATCACAGCATCAATCGGATAAGTGGCTTTTTCTTTCGTATCACGTCTGGCAATTTCAACTGTTCCATTCGTTAAATCTCTCGCTCCAATTGCCAAACGTACAGGTACGCCTTTCAATTCGTATTGGGCAAACTTAAACCCTGGCGATTGCTTATCCGAAACATCAAATTTTACCGAGACGCCTCTCTTTTTCAGTTCCTTTACAATCGGATTTATGACTTCTGAAATCTGGTCTAATTGTTCTTCTCCTTTAAAAATAGGCACAATGACCACTTGAATTGGGGCTAATTTTGGCGGTAAAATCAAACCTTCATCGTCTGAATGAGCCATGATTAATGCTCCCATCAAACGGGTTGAAACGCCCCAAGATGTTCCCCAGACGTAGTCTTGTTTGTTTTCTTTACTGACAAATTTTACATCAAAGGCTTTGGCAAAATTTTGTCCCAAAAAGTGCGATGTTCCTGCCTGTAATGCTCGTCCGTCTTGCATCATTGCCTCGATGCAATAGGTCTCTTCTGCCCCTGCAAAGCGTTCATTGGCACTTTTTCGTCCACGTACAACGGGAACTGCCATGAATTCTTCGGCAAAAGTGGCATAAACTTCAATCATTTTTTCAGTCTCTTCAATTGCCTCTTTTTGGCTTGCATGAGCGGTGTGTCCTTCTTGCCAAAGGAATTCTGCCGTACGCAAAAACAAGCGAGTACGCATCTCCCAACGCACCACATTTGCCCACTGGTTTATCAACAAAGGCAAATCTCGGTAGGACTGAATCCAGTTTTTGTAGGTACTCCAAATAATGGCTTCCGAAGTTGGACGAACGATTAATTCTTCCTCCAATTTGGCTTCGGGGTCCACCATTAATTTGCCAGGTTTATCAGGATTATTTTTGAGGCGATAATGCGTTACGACGGCACATTCTTTGGCGAATCCTTCGGCATTTTTCTCTTCGGCTTCAAATAAACTCTTCGGAACG
>JAYUOX010000096.1:0-17144 GCA_043760595.1 Cytophagales bacterium | reverse complement strand
CGACATAACTTATCGGAAATAGATTTGCCAACTTTTTTGAAAGTTGGCAAATCTGGGTACTTTTGATCCTTTATAAATTCTAATATGTTTTGTCGTTTCTATACTTTGGATAACAGCTTCAATAAAACTGCTCGAAATGGCTCTTTTCAATACAGTTTAAAAGCCAATGGAGACGAAGAAAATGATTCCCAGCCTGATTTATTTTTTCTCAACATAAATGGGCAGAGCTATAAATTTAGTTTTGATCATTTTAAAAATGCTCATTTTTATCCCGAAGCAGATATTGAAGTTCAAGTAAATTGGGTTTCCGATAACCCAACTAATAATGTCGTAGTAGGAAGGTTCATTAATTGGATTGTTACAATGCCCGATGGAACAAAATATTCCTTCTCAGGAGATAATACAGAAAGTAGTTTTGAAATGGAAGCAAAAGAGGCAACTGACAATTCAAATCATTACGGAACAAATAGATTCTACACTTATGCCAATGCCGAAACTGTTATAAGTGCTTGGTATTGTGATAAAATAGTAACCGCTTTCGGTCATGAAACTAATTTTGAATATCGTGGTACTATCTACTCTTTTTTCAGAGTTGCAGATCAATCCACCACAACCGCAAACTGTACTTTCAACGGTATTAGTAAACAGATAAATAAAGTTTTTGTTAATAGTGCTACGCTTTTCAAAATCAGCAACCAAACTCAAGTAGTTGAGTTCAACAAAGGAGGCTGGACACAAGTGACTGATGCCGATAATGGGGAATCATACTGGTTACTCAATAACACTTACCCCGCCCGTCAGGATATTGACACGTACAGCCGTTATCCCAATAATTCTTCTAATTCAAGAGCCTTACACAAAATAACGGTCTATGCCAAAGACGACCCTACCAAAGTCTTTGAATGGAAGTTTAATTACGACAATAATTTTGCAGATGACCTCGCTAATATTTTCACGATTTTTACAGGTTATTCCTATTCTACGATTGGTTTTTCTCATCAAAAACGTTTCAAATTAACGTCTATCGAAGAACCCAGTGGGAATAAATATACCTTCAAATATTTCGATGATAATTTTCCATTACCAAGTCGTTTTACCCAAGGAATTGACCATTGGGGCTATTTGAACGGAGCATTAGCAGCCACTACATTAATTGGGGAGGATGCTTTTCAAGTTTGTAGCAGCAACCAGTTTGCTAATAAAACTGCTACTTCAGCATGGTCGCAGTACGGTACTCTGACCTCCATTTCACATTCGACTGGTGGCAGTACAATTTTAGAATATGAAAATCATAAAGCCCGTAATTATACAGATATTATTGGGGGAAGTCGTATCAAAAAGATCACTTACCTTGATTCTATTTCTAATCTCAAAACTGTTAAACGGTATGATTATCAACAAGTTAACGAAAAATCGTCGGGCTTTTTATGTTTGAAACCCGTCTATCATTTTGATGATAAAACGAATTATCAATCAGCATATAATCAGTATTGGCACTCTGGTTTGTACCAACAACTCCTCTCAGAAAGTGGTCGTCCTGCGGTGGGTTATAGCCGTGTCAAAGAAACTATTTTATCGGGTGATGAAACCGATAGTTTAGGTTATACTATTTCTGAATTTTTACAGCCACTTACAGAAATAAATATTCAGCAAGTTGTTACTTATAACTGTGTGTTACGACTTCCTCCTACTGTACCATACCCCGTAACTACCTGTGATACAAGCAAATACATCCGTCCGTGGAAGTGGAATCCATATCACGAAAATACCGTGGGTGTGTCTTCACGGGTGGCAGTTTATGGAAAAGCTAATCAAATACTTTCCGAGAAAAATAGTGTTTATACGGAAGAATCTTTACAAGTGCCTTCTCCAAACAACTTTCAACAAAATTATCATTCCTTCCGTTTGGTAGATAAAAATTATAGTTTTGAGTGGTATTATTTTGAATTTTATAACACTTTTCGCCTCACTTCTGACACCACTAAGATTTACAGTCAAGATGGAACAAATCCCGTAGTCAGTTATAGTAGTCAGGAGTTTCCAACGCAAGCCAGACATAACCAAGTCATTAAATCCACTACGAAAGATTCGTATGGAAGTACCATTACCAATACGATGAAATATCCGCTTGATTTTGATTTTGGGATAACTCCGCCAAGCAATCCAGAAGCCCAAGGCATTGAGGCACTTCAACAAAAACATATTTTCAGTGCCGTCATTGAAAGTATTTCCAAAACCAAACAAACCATTAACAGTACCGATGAATTTATTACGGGAGCGAGTTATCAGACTTTCTACAAGGCGGATTCTATGGGTGTAAAGGCGGGTATGCCCAAATCAAGTTTTGGCTTAGAAAATCTTCCAAGATTGACCATGACCGAAGCCAGTTTTGACCCCGTCTATAACATTTTCACGAGAAGTTCGGACTACGATTTGAAAGGAACGGTTAATGCTTACACCACCATTGGCTTGCCCATTCAGAGTACGCCCCGTTTTGGAGCAGTTTCTCGAATAAATTACGATGCTACTTACACGACCTTAGCCATCGGTCAAGTCAGTAATGTGGGGCAACCTTCTGAGCAAACTACCACCATGACTTACAACAAAATACTGTACGGAGTCAGTAAGCAAAAAGGGGCGAATAATTTGGAAGTGAACAACGAATTTTATGCCGATGGAAAACTCAAACAACAAACCGACAAAGACGGAAACGTACTGAAACACATCCAGTACGTCTATTGTGGACAAGCAGACAGCGACCCGCTTCTCACCACCAATACAGGCTACAATCGTGTTATAACCCGTATTCCGAGAATTGCTACGACAACACCTTTGACCCTTACGCATGCGGATTGCCTAATCTCGATAGTGTATATGGACGGCATGAATCGGGTGGTTGAAAATGTGGGCTATCGTGCTTCGCCCAATGAAAAAGATATGATTTCGGGTGTGGTGGATTACGATAAATTTAATCGTCCGAAAAGAACTTGGCTCAGTATAGAAAAAAGTAGCCCCCTAACCCCCGAAGGGGGAACTTATCCGTCCGATGGGAGTATGCTTGATACTGCGATTGTAAAAACTATTGCCAGAGCTTTTTATTAAGACCAAAACCCTTATTCTGAGGTTTTGGAGTACGAAAATTCACCGATGAGTCGGGTTTTCAAATCGTATGGCGTTGGGAAAGTTTGGCAAGATAACAGTAAGTACGTTCAGATGGATTACCAAACCGCCACGGGTTTAAAGTTACTTTTTGTCAATAATACCGACGACTACATGGCGATTGGGACGTACTCAAGCTACCAACTCTCCAAAACCACCAGTACCGACGAGCGAGGAAGTAAAGTCATTGAATACAAAGACAAATCTGGAAACGTGGTTCAAAAAGATGTGCAGGTGGACAATACCAGTAATTACCTTACCACGCTTTTCTGTTTTGACCCAGCGGGCAGATTACGATATATTTTTCCACCCAAAGCAGCGAGTCTATTGGGAACATCGGGCTTCAATGTGGAATCGTGGGCGAATTTTAACGAAAACGTTTACTCGACCCATTATGACGGACGGGGACGAGTGTTTGAATCTCATAAGCCTGGCACGGGGTGGAGTCGAGTAGTCTATAATCGTATGAATCAAGCAGTTATGAGCCAAGATGACGACGAATTAGCCAAAGGAAATACTTGGAACTACTCCCAGAAAGACGGGCAGGGAAGAACCGTGAAAACGGGTCAAATTTCATTGCCAGCGGGTTATGATAGAGCATATCTGCAACAAATTTTTGATAATTTCACCGTCAATAACCAATTTGAAGAACGACTGGCGGGGGGAACGATGGGCTATAATAATAATAGTTTTCCCAATATTTTGAGAGGTTATGTAACGGAGGCGAGTTTGAAAAGTGTGAGTTATTTTGATAATTATAATTGGCGAACCAATAACCAATATTCAGGGCAAATAACGGATTACGATTTTAAGATAAACCCTTATAATTCAACGGCTTACTCCGTAACCAACGCCAAAGGATTAATGACGGGCGGTTTGCACAAAATTGATAATTTCGGCGATTTTTGGTTTCCCAGTATAGGATATTTTGATGATAAAAATCGCCCAATCCAAAATATTGGTTATCAAGATTTATACGCCCGAAACCAGAGTGATACCAAATATAATTTTGTGGGTGAAAGTATGATAAGCCAAATGGTTTATCGAAAAAATGGAGATTTAGACCGTATCATTACCAAAGAAAATATCTTAGACCATGTGGGTAGAGCCAAGGATTTTTATTACACTTTGCGAGAGGGAACAGTCGATAAAGTCCTACGATTGAAGATGTTGAGCCTGTTACATGACGATATTGGAAGGGTTAAAACGAAAGTAGTAGAACCAACCGCCAACGCTCTTTTCAGTAAACAAACAGGACTTTGGACGGACATCAACACATGGGCAAGAGGACTTACGCCTACGCTGAGTGATGCCGTAATCATCAATCAAGGGCATATTGTAACAATTCCGAATGCTCAAACGGTGTTTGCAGGGAGTTTGTACGATGGCGGCACGATGAAATTTAACCCCACCGCCAAACTACAATTAGGAACTCTGCCCGTCAATAAAAGAGGAGCAGGTTTGCAGACAATTGACTATAGTTACAATGTCCGTTCACAGATGCGGGGCGTGAATTTAGACGCTTCGGGTAATACACA
The DNA here is from genome assembly GCA_043760595.1 of Cytophagales bacterium. Lineage (GTDB taxonomy): Bacteria > Bacteroidota > Bacteroidia > Cytophagales > Spirosomataceae > Arcicella. The sequence continues at coordinate 12,447 of JAYUOX010000096.1, read as the reverse complement.
AGTGTCTCAAAATAAGCTATTTAGCAATAAAATTGATTACCACGAAGATGGTCGGTATTTCGATGGTTCAATCAGTAAACAAACTTGGAAAAGTAGCCCCCTAACCCCCAGTGGGGGAACTGGGACATGGAGTTATACCTATACGTATGACCGCTCAAATAGACTTCTTAATTCGCAATATTCGGGTGTAGGAAATGAGAATTATTCCGTTTCAAATTCTTATGATGTGAATGGAAATATTTTGAGTTTGCAACGGTATGGAAAAACTGGGGCGAATACTTTTGGTTTGGTTGATAATTTGACGTACAGTTATTTGAACAATGGAAATAAATTACAGAAAATTGATGATGGAATTTCTGGAAATACCCTTGCTAATGATTTCAGAGATGTTTCTGGAAATGATTATACTTTTTCGGTTGATGGAAAATTAACGAAGGATGGAAACAAATCTATCACGAACATTGAATATAATTATTTGGATTTGGTCAGTAAAGTTACCTTTGCGGATGGAACAACAGTAGAAACGTTTTATACCTCTACGGGCGAAAGAAGACAACGAAAAGTTACCAAAAATGGCGTAACAAGTTATACGCTTTATGATGGTGAAATGGTGTATCAATTCACGGGAAATGTAACGAGTTTGAATGATTTTAAAGTCTCTGAAATACAAAATCCAGAAGGGCGTTATGTTAATGGAAAATTAGAATATGGTTATACTGACCATGTTGGAAATTTAAGATTGAGTTATAAAGATTCGTTAGGCGTTGCGTTTATTACACAATCACAATCTTATGACCCGTGGAGTAATATAAATGCTGGGTCTGAGTATCAATTATCTAACAGTCAGGGAGATAGATATTTGGTTTCTGGAAAAGAGAATGATAATGTTACGGGAAATACGCTTTTGGATTGGCGGGATTATGATAGTGTAACGGGTCGGATGAATAGTTTTGACCCAGATGCAACCAAAGGCGGACAAATCTCATTAAGTCCATTTGCGTACTCATGGAATCGCCCAAGTATGCTGAATGACCCCGATGGAAGATGCCCTGTTTGTATTGGTTTTATGATTGGAATGTTTACCAGTACGATAGGGAATTTAGCAAGTGGAAAAATGCCTTCGAGTATTGGGCAGTTTTTATTGCCTGGGGTTCAAGGAGCTATTGGAGGCGGTATATCTCATGGCATTGGTGGTATTTTTAAAAGTATGGGCAGTTTTGCGGGAAAGGGGCTTTTGCAAGCGGGGACTCACGCCTTATCAGGTGGTTTACAAAGCGAGGCATGGGGTGGTGATTTTTGGCAAGGGGCTGCGAGTAGTGGTATTTCATCAGGCTTTGCCTCGGGAGCAGATGCTTTGGGCTTGGGAGGTGTTGGAACAATTTTAGGTGGTGGGCTTTCTGGTGGTTTAGCTTCTGAATTGTTTGGTGGTAGTTTTTGGGATGGGGCAAGGGATGGCTTGATTGTTAGTGGATTGAATCATTTGAATCATGGAGGCGGAGGAGAATCAATAGACGAAACATCAATATTTGAATTAATTGGAGCTAAAAGTAGAGAACCTTATACTGGTTTCTGGGGAAATGCAGAGTATTTGTGGACTGGCGGAAACGAAAACGGTTTTCATTATGGTAAAGACGGTAATGTAGTTGGATTTGCTCCAATGGGCGGAGATGCTACAGGTGTTTCACCCGCTGGAAAAATACTCAAATATGGAAAACTTCTTAGTAAAAGTGATTTTCGAGGGTTAAAATCTCATTACAAACAAATTGTAGAACATACAACTAAGTTACGAGAATACATGAAAGACCCTCATAAATTTGACAATTTAGGTATTTTGGCTAAAAATGCCTCAAATCCTGCGGTTGTTCGTAGAATTATTAGCACAAGAATTAGTCATTTAAAACATGAAATCAAAACATTCAGTGATAACATAGATAAAATTTTAACAAGAAACGGTTTTTAATTATGAACATTACATTTAATAATATCAAGGAGAATTCAGAATTCATTTTTGATTATTTAACAGAAAATTATGGAGATTTAAAAATTGAGATTGAAGATGATTTTTGTTGGTTCATTCAAAAAGAAGAATTTTTAGATATTTCAAAAGAGCCTGAGAATTGTACATTAGCATCAATTTATGATGCAATAGAACATTTAAACAGTCTTAAAAACAAATCTGATTCTAATGTACCTACAGCTTATTCTTTGAAAATGCTGAGTTTACTTTTAAGGTATTTATCCGAAAAAGTATCTGTATAATTTCTGCGAAAGCTACTTCCTTGGTCGGTAGAACCACTCCGTCCAGTGGCACGGTGTCCTCACCTTCGCCCGTGTTGGTGTTCCTCACTCGTCCCGCCGTCGTTGCGTGTTTTTTACTGGGACGCATAGTCCAACGACTCGTGCGACAGCCATCGGATGAACAGTTTTTGTCTCTATATTTAAGTATAACTACTTGATTGTCAAGCGATAATGTATTCGGGACGTTGCTGTCGCAAGGTTGTTGGACTATGTGTCTCAGTAAAAACACGCAACAACGACAAGACTATTGTGTAAGGTTCAACCGAGACCGTGGCACGTTTTGGAATGATTCATGAATTCAACAAAACGGTTGGTCTATGATTTATTTGCATCAAAACATAAATCTTTTCTGCTCACCATGAGATAAGTAGGTTCGTTTACTTAGGGAGCAAATCGGTAAAAAAGTAAGTAGAAACTAAATCGTCTCCGTCTGAATTTTTGAAATGATAGGTTTTATCAACGGTTTCTCCAAGTTCAAATTTAATGGAATTTTTGAAATAAGGCGTTTCAAAAACGAAGGTATGAAACTCTCCATTTTCTCCGCAAGGGTCGATGTTTGGGGGTAAGTCTTTGATAAAATCACGGTCAAGTATTCTCCCACAAAATGATTTATCAAGCACGTTTCCGTTGATGGCAATGACGATTGTTTTAAAGCCCAAATCCCAAAATTCGTCTAATAATTCCAACGATGGGCGTTTCCAGATGGGGAATACACCTTTCATCCCTACCTGTTCGAGGCGTTCTTCTCGATGTTTACGCAAATCTTCCAAGAAAATATCTCCAAAAATGGAATATTTTACGCCCGAATCAATCAAAGGCTGCATGGTTTTAGCCATTTTTGATTGGTATTCTTCCATTGAAACGGTTTCTGCCAAACGTAATTTCACCAAATTAATGCCAATATTTTCGGCTTGTTGGTCGAGCAATTCTTCCCGAACGCCGTGCATCGAAACCCGTTTGAAAGAATCATTCAACGAAGTCAATAAATGCTCAACTTGGTATTCTTTATTTTGCAAAATATGGTAGAGTGATAATGCAGAATCCTTGCCTCCCGACCAATTCATTAAGGCTCTTTTCATTTTCGATGTTCGTTCTTCACTGTTTTATGTTTTTTTTCGTTGTGCCATGTTTGGTTTTCTTCCGAACATCAGAATCAAACATCGAACAACAAACATCTATTTTACCGACAAAGGTATTCCACTAACCATTAGCGTTACTTTGGTTGCTTTTTTGGCTAAATATTGATTTACCCAACCTTGTAAATCCGTAAATTTTCTACCCATTGCGGTTTCAGCGTGTACGCCCATGCCTAATTCGTTGGTAATAAAGATAAAATTACCCGTTTTCTGAGATAATAAATCAATTTCAATCTTAGCTTTTTCGAGGCAAATATCAATGTTATTTTTTTCTTCAATAAAGAAATTCGTTAGCCAAAGCGTTGCACAATCAATCACAACTGTTTGATTATCAATGGGTAAACTGCCAATAAACTTCTGTTCTTCAAGGGTTGTCCAACGTTCATCACGGTCTGATTGATGGCGTTTTATTCTGTCCTGAAAATCACCGTCCCATTGTTGGGCGGTGGCTACATAAATTGGTTTTTGTGAAAATGTTAGGGCTGTATTTTGGGCAAAACTACTTTTTCCACTTCTTGCCCCGCCCGTTATCATCCAAATCATGATTTTATTAAGGTTGTTTCAAAAACGTTGTGAACTTTATGGTTTAGAAGTATTGGAACTTTAAAGAGTGTGGGGTGAAATAATGCTGCCAAAATTTCGATGCCATTGACTAAGGTCGATGCACTGGGTTGAGTAAACAAGTCATAATCAAGCACATAAACTGCTTTATTTTGAACCGCTTGTAGGTTCTCCCAACCATTTTTGGTAGTTAATAAGTGTAATTCTTCCAGACTTCTTTTGGTTTCAAAACCGCAAGGAGCTATAATTAACACTTCTGGATCATATTTCAATACTTTTTCCCATTGTGTAACGATACTGTCTCCTGACGGATTTCCTAACATATCAATGCCACCAGCATACGCAATTTGATGCGGAATCCAGTGTCCACAGTTGTAAATTGGTTCAATCCATTCCATCACCATCACTCGTTTTGGTAAAGCCCGATGTTCACGGAGTTTATCAATTACGGTATCAATTCGGGCTTGTAATTTTGCCAAATATTCAAAAGCAGCTTCTTCTTTGCCCAAAGCGGTGGCAATGGTAATGGCAGATTCAAAAACATCTTTTAAACTTTGGGGTGTCAGGGCTACGATTTGGGGCGTTTTCGCCAAATTATCAATCACAGCTTGGGTACATTTTGTATCAATCTGGCATACTTCGCAAACGTCTTGTGTAATGACAATATCGGGAGCGATTGCCTGTAATTTATCTTCTTCAACGTAATAAAGACTTTTGCCTTGGGCTTTTGAAGCGGAAAAAATTCGATCAATTTCTTCACTCGAATAGTCTTTCCCTTCCATAATACAACGAACTAAAATCTGTTTTTCAGTCCGTGAATGTTCTGAACATTCAAAAGTTACACCATACAAGAGGTCTTGCAGACCCATATCATAAATCATCTGCGTTGCGGCAGGAAGGAAGGAAACGGCTTTCATTTTTTTCGATGTTTGTGATTCGTTTTTCGATTTTTGTTTTTCGATGTTCGGAAGAAGACCAAACATTGAAAAACGAACATCAAAGTTTTGATTTTCGGAAGTAAACCTAATATCGAACATCAAAAATCGAACCTCGAAACTAAGCTAACTTTGGGAAACGTACTTGCAATAATTCAAAAGCTCCAAACATTAAGCCGCTATACGCTAATGTGCCAACCAGAAAATTCTTCATAAATGGAATTCCTTGGGTTAGACACTGCACATAACCAGCCCAATCTCGGCTTAGTGGAAGCATAGTACGAATATCAGTACCACCACTGATGAATACCATCGTATCCGCCATAATCCAATGCCCGAGTGCAGCACAAATAGCAGTTATGAGAACATTTTTAACGTTAATTTTTTGTAAAATTTGTTTACTGTAAAGTGTAATTAGCCCAAATATGGCATAAATAAAAATCCAACCGCCGTACATTACGCCGTATTTACCTTGATAAACAACTTGATTTATTACCAAATCGCTTACCAAAAGCATTCCCAACGGAAATAGAACGGCTTTCCATTTATTGGAAAAGTACGCTCCTCCAAACATACACATCGCACCCAAAGGCGTATATTCGTTGAAAGAAGTCAATTTCTCAACATTCAGAATCCTGATAATAGCCATTACTAAAATAAAAAATAAAAGCGTTAAAAAACGGGGGTTTAAGGTCTGTTTCATTTTTAGGATTGTTAAATTTTCTGAAAAATACCGAGTCATTTTTCAATGACTCGGCAGAATTTGATTTATAAAGTAAATAATAACCCAGCCATAAAGTTGAACCTTCGGCTGTTGTATCCTGGCACATCGAAGAAAGTTTTATCGGTCAAGTTCTTGGCATCTACATAAACCTTGATCTGTTTATTTATCTGAAAATCTTGGTAGAGGTCAATGGTTGTATAATCACCCAAAACCACGTCTTTGGCATCGTATTGCCCTGATGCAGCTTTGTTTACTGACCGCACACTTACGGTTGCATTCCACTTGGGGAGTATCTGATAGCCTACACTTATATTTAAAGAATTGGTAGGGCGGCGAAACAAATTGGCGAAGGTTGTATCTTTTTTAGCAATCATAGTCGTTACTTCTCCTTTGAGGTAGGTATAATTAGCTGATAAATTCAATTTACCTAAACTCAATAGTCCATCTATTTCCAGACCACGGTCATTTTGTTTGTCAAAATTTGCATATTTACCGTAAGGGGGTGTGTTTGCCGACTGGAAAATGATTACATCTCTGGCATTATTTATAAAGTAAACCGCTCTTAGATTACTCTTTTTGTTTTTTGAAAATACTTGCGTCCCTACCTCAAATGTTTGTGATTGTGTTGGTTTTAAATCGGCAGTACCATATTCAGAGAATAATTGGTATTGGGTAGGTACTTTGAAGGCAGAGTTTAGGTTTACAAAAGCCTTAACTCGTTCATTTATAAATACATACGGATTGATGGTAAATGTCGTGTTGTTTCCGTAAAATGAATGATTATTGAATCGCCCACCGATTTCAGCACCAAATATGCCTAAATTTTTGAGTGCTAATGAAGCAAATACTGACGATAGAGTAGTCTTGGTGGCACCATTTTCCAATTTTGGCGATTCATACGGTCCGTATTGACCTATGCTAAAATAATTACTTGCCATGTTTTGGCTACGGCTGTCTGCTCCAACTAATAAATCTATGTTTTTTGATAGATTAAAATTACCATAAATTTCCAAAAAGTCAGATTTTCCGTTGTAGCTACCTCTAATGTAACTTTTTGATAGTGCCGAGGAGTCTTGGGCATAAATTCTATCATTGGTATTATTATTATAATTGACGTGCAATGTACCTTTCGTAAAATCGTATTTAGCACCGATACCAAACAATAGATTTTTGCTGGTAAACTCGTAGTTTTTCCCATCGCTAAACGCACCTTGGTCAAGTTCTGTTGTGTAGTTGTTTATTGTAGCAAGGGCATTTATTGATAATTTTTGGGTTAGTTGATGATTGGCAATTAGGTTCAGGTTGTTTGAATTATAGCCGTCATTGTCAAAACTGTTGCCCCCCACTTTGTCCAACGCCGATGAAAAGCCCTCTGACGTTACCTTGCCGTATTGTAAACTGTAATTGGTTTTGCCTGCAAGACCCGAAATGCCCAAGTTGCCTTTAAAAGTACCATAAGATCCTGCCGCCAATGAAGCATTGAAATTGATATGCTTTCCAACACCTTTTTTGGTGATAATATTAATGACCCCAGCCATCGCATCCGAGCCATAGAGGGTACTTTGTCCACCTTTCAGAATCTCGATACGCTCTATTTGATCAATGGAAATTAGGTTTAAATCGAAGCCATTATTAGTTCCTGATGGGTCATAAATTGGGGTGCCATTAAGTAATATTAAAGTGTAACCACCAGAAGCACCTCTCAGATACAAATCTTGGTTAGCACCAAGATTGTTTTGCGAGCCAATAATAGTAATACCTACCTGCTGATTGAGTAATTCGGTAGTAGTTTTACCTTGGTTTTTTGCCAAAATATCTTGACTAATAATAGTAACCACTTTACCCGTTTGTGATAATTTTTGTTCTGTCTTGTTTCCAGTAACAATTACTTCTTCTAAATTTTTGTTTTTTACGGTTTCTTGTGCGTAAACGCCCGCAGATAGACACACGCCTACTACGATAAGGGTTTTTTGTAATGATTTGAACATTGTGTGAATTGTGTTGTAGGAAGCTATTGATTTTCGGATATGCCCCTAAAATCAGAGATAGTTCTCTACGGAAAAAGATAGTCTAACGCTCAACATTGCCCATCCACCGTAGGCAAAAATTAAGAATGATTCATTGGCAGGTCTCCTGACTCGTCTTATCGTTTCCCGAACCTTCCCGGTATTCAGTTATCAGTTATCAGAAATTAACTCTGTTTACTGTTTACTGTCGACTGTTCCCAGTGGTTTTTGAAGAATGGCAACGACTTTATAAAACTTACAGTTGCGGGGACAGTATCGGCTTCAACCGATTTCCCTTTTAAGCATTTACTTCGTACTGAGACGATAATAAAGCACCAAAAACTGATGTAAAGGTAATCAGAAAATAAAGGAAAACATCTTTCTTAAAAACAACGGTCAATATATTTATTGAGTATGCGAATAAATGCCGAGGATTCTTTACTTGTCCTAAAACGTATTAATGCTGTATGTCGTTCTGTTACCTTGATTAGGAATGGGAAATTAATAAAGTAACACTTTTGAACTGATTATTTTTTGTTTAAATTTTTCGTCTTTTCTGCGAATAGCACCGCTATTTAAAGAAAAAGAGGGAAGATTTAAGCGAAAAAGAAGCGTAGTAAAAGTGTTACTTTATTTAATTCCCATTCCTTATGTTCAAAATATCAACATCAACTTGGATAACTTATTAAATACCCGTTACACAACCCCGCTTATAAATATCTCATGCCTACTACCTCATACCTAAAAAATTACTCCACCGTAACCGACTTCGCTAAATTTCGTGGCTGATCTACATTACATCCCCGCATTACCGCAATGTGATACGACAATAATTGCAAAGGAATCGTTGCTAATAATGGAATCAAAGCATCGTGTGCCGCTGGGATTTCGATGGTATAATCCGCCATCGTCGGAATTAATTTATCACCTTCCGTTACGATGGCAATAACTTTTCCTTTACGGGCTTTTACTTCTTGAATGTTTGAGACCACTTTCTCATACGAACTATCCTTAGTGGCGATGAAAACTACGGGCATTTCTTCGTCAATCAAGGCGATAGGTCCGTGTTTCATTTCTGCCGCAGGATAGCCTTCAGCATGGATGTATGATATTTCTTTCAGTTTCAAAGCTCCTTCCAAAGCCACTGGAAAATTATATCCACGACCCAAATAAATGAAATTGCGAGCATCTTTGAACTGTTCGGCAATGACTTTTATTTTTTCATCCAAAGCTAAAACCTTCTCAATTTTTGAAGGGATACGCTCTAATTCAAACAATAATCTTCTGAAAGTATCTTCGTGTAAAGTTCCTTTTTTGCGAGCCACGGCTATTGCCATCATCGCCAAAACCGTAACTTGTGCCGTGAACGCCTTGGTGGAAGCCACACCAATTTCGGGTCCTGCGTGGGTGTAAGCTCCTGCGTGAGTAGCCCTCGGAATAGAAGAACCCACCACATTACAAACGCCAAGAATCGTTGCTCCCTTCGATTTTGCGAGTTCTATCGCTGCCAAAGTATCCGCCGTTTCGCCCGATTGAGAAATGGCAATTATAAAATCTCCCTCTTTGATAATGGGGTTTCTGTAACGAAATTCTGAGGCATATTCTACTTCTACGTTGATACGGGCTAATTCTTCAAAAATATATTCTGCCACCAAACCTGCGTGCCAAGATGTACCGCAAGCCACAATGACAATTCGCTTGGTTTTGGCTAATTTATCGATATAATCTCTCAAACCGCCCAACATCAAATGTCCACTGTCGGCATTGACTCGCCCACGCATACAATCCGCCACTGAGCGAGGTTGTTCGTAGATTTCTTTTAACATAAAATGCTCAAAACCACCTTTCTCGATTGCCTCCAATTCCATTTCAAGGGTCTGGACGTAAGGCGATTGTAAAATATTATCAATATTTTTGATGGTCAAAACACCCTCATTTACCACTGCCAATTCATAATCATTTACATAGATTACTTCGTTGGTGTATTCGATGATGGGCGTTGCATCGGAGGCAAAGAAAAATTCACCTTCGCCTACGCCAATCACCAAAGGCGAGCCTTTACGGGCTGCGATTAATTGCGTAGGTTTGGTAGCATCCATAATAACGATGGCATACGCTCCCACGACTTCTTTCATTGCCAAACGAACCGCCTCCTCTAACAGACAACCTGTATTTTGTTGAATATCCTCAATGAAATGAATAAAAACCTCAGAGTCAGTATCAGAATGAAAAACATGACCTTTTTTTATCAAATTCTTTTTGATTGAGTCATAATTTTCAATAATTCCATTGTGAATAATGGCTAAATTTTCTTTGGAAGAATAATGCGGATGAGCATTTTTATCGTTGGGTTCTCCGTGCGTAGCCCAGCGAGTATGACCAATTCCGATGGTGCTTTTGAGGTTCTCGCCTTCTAAGGTCTCTTCAAGGTCTTTTACTTTACCTTTTTTCTTATAAATATTTAGTCCGTTGTTCATCAGAGCAACACCTGCACTATCGTATCCACGATATTCCAAACGCTTTAACCCTTTGATAATCAAGGGGTAGGCTTCACGATGCCCAACATAAGCTACTATTCCACACATAATTTTTTTGGTTAACAGAAATCAGTTTTTAGTAATTTTTTGAAATCAGCAATATATTACCACAAATTTACGGGATATTCTGATATGTTCTAAAATAAAGCTAAATGTATTTAATAATCTATTTTTTACTCTTTATTTTTACATATTGCATCATATTGATATATATAATATCAAAATTGTTTCTCCAATTGTTACGCCAATGACCAAAATAACTTTTAATCCTGAGTTGCATCATCGCCCTAATGCGCTGGGGCAACATTCTATCAAAATAAGAATGACCCAAGACAGAAAGCATAAAAGAGTAGAGATAGGGTATGATATTGAAAAGAAGCATTGGAATCCCAAGAAAAAAGAAGTTCGGTCGATCCATCCATTGCATGCACTTATTAATGCAGCTATCAAAGCTAAAATTCGAGACTTTGAAACAAAATGTTTGACTGCGATAGTTAGTGGCGAGAACACTACTATAGATAAAGTTTTAGGACAAAAAGAAATTGGTTTTGAAAATAGTTTTTTAAATTATTTTTCTGAATATCTCAAAACACTGCAACCATCAAGCAAAATAACGATGAACTCTGTTTATAATAAATTAAAAGCATTTAAAAATAATATTAGCTTTGAGGATTTTAACCCAGAATTTGTAGAAAGCATTCGTATTTTTTTATCTGAAAAAGGTAATATCCCAACGACTATTGGTTTGAATTTTATTGTTATCAAAAAAGTGTATAGAGATGGTGTTAAAGCTGCAAAAATCAATCTTAACAAAGTATCGCCATTTGGCGAATTATCAATCAAAAAAGGAAAAAGGAAAATTAGAACAAAACATAATGTTGACGAAATTAAGTTGATGGAAGATGCTGAAATATTATTGGATAGCCCAAGCAACATAAGAATTAATAATGCAAGAAATATTTATTTACTTTGTTACTATCTAATGGGGGTAAGAATTGGGAGCATGATGAAAATGAAGTGGTCAAATATACAAGGTGATAGATGTATTTATAATGCTGCCAAGGGCGGCAAGGCTATCAATGCTAAGATAGGCTCAAAGGCTCGTGAGATTCTGGATTTTTATGAGAAAACAAAAACAAAGCAAGATGATTATATTTTTCCTTATTTGAATGAAATTAAAATTGAAAATACGGAAGCATTTATCGTAATTTTAAAAAATAGAAATGTTGAGATTACAAGGCGTTTGAATGAGCTATCTGCATTGATAGGCTTAGATAAAAAAATTACTCCGCATGGTGCCAGGCATTCGTTTGCCTATAATGCCAGACGTGCATCAAATAATGATATTTATGCAGTGCAAAAGGCTCTTGGACATTCAGATATAGTAACTACTCAGCGTTATTTTGCAACTGATGAAACTATTGAGGCAGACGCTTTAACAGATTTAATGTTTAATTGATTATAGAAAACCGTAGCGTACCCGTTGCGGTTTTTTTGTGTCTATATTTTTAGATTAACCTAAATAATATTTTTTGTTAATCAAAAATTTTATACTTTTACAGCAATTAGAATTCTATGTAAAAAAATTAAAACACAAAAAATTAGACTTTTTCAAAAACTTTCGCCCCTATGGTGTCCGCTACATTTATGAAGATATCTGTTCGTGTCAGCAATGTAAATCAAAAATTTATTCGCTATCAAGTAGGTGATGAAATTTCGGTTAATAGAAGATCTCTCTATTTTCAAATTTATTTAGCTCAAAGAAAATATCGTGATGGCAACAACTTAAAGCTATCTCCAATTCTTGAAGCCCAGTACTCGAACTATATTCAGTTCGAGTGCTCGTTTGTGAGGTGGGCTAAGTTATGTATTAAAGGACCAGACTTATCAATCGTCGTTACGAGTTTTAATCGAATGGTAAGGGACTTTTTTTATCAGGATTATTTTCAATATATGAATATCAGGTTACTTGAAAGGGAAATAAAAGGATTTCATTCTATTGATATTAAGAATTTTGCGGAAGATTATATGCACAGACTAAACCTTTCGGATGACGATATAGATTTGCAAACGTTACTTAGAAATTACCGCAGGTATCGCTTAAATCCAAATTCGGATTTATTTAGACTGATAGAATCATTAAGAGATGACTAATAACGACACTGGTACTCCCCTTTTTTATTGCGACTCGGCACCTAAATTAGGTGGCTACGTGCGTTTGCGGTTCTGCTACAGTCAAGATATTATTCA
>JAYUOX010000095.1:0-5629 GCA_043760595.1 Cytophagales bacterium | reverse complement strand
TCTCTAAAATTTATGCCATCAATACTGGTCAGAATGTCTATTCTTAAAGGTGGATAACCCAATTGGTTAATTAAATTTTCTCTGAGAAAATCTTCTTTTTCAAAATTTAGAGAAGCAAACCCAAAATCTTCAATCACCAACAACATTTTCTGAGCGTTAGATTCTGAAATATCAATCCAAATATCTAAATCTCCTGTGTAACGTGGTTTACCATGAAAAGCCATAGCATATCCACCAATAATCATATAATCAACTTCATGCTGATTTAGGAGTTTTATAAAATCTTCAAAGTCAGGGTCAAGGGTCATTTCATTAAGCGTTTTGCCCAGACAGTTTTATCCATTTTTTGTCCAGAAGTCATATTTTGACGTACAAGAAGTGTAACAGCTTGCATTCTTTCTTGTGGTGTTTTTGATAGCCAATAGCTTAAATCATACGTTTCTTGATTCATATCTTTAAGATTAATTTGATTGGCTACCATTGCCATCTTTCGTTGTACCATACATTTTATATTTTACACAAATATACAAAAATTATAATGTTCATACTTCCAATTTACTGTACTCTTTTCATTTACACCCCCGCCTCAATCACTGCATATAACTGACTCACCGCATAAAGCGGCAAATTAACCAACCAACTTTCATTTCTGTAATCTGACATTGAACAACGGATTGAAAGTTTTGGATTATACTTTTGATGAAAAGATTTTAGGCTTTTTGACTGTAAATTCTCAGCGGCTTTTACCTCAATCGGGATGATATTAGATTTATGTTCAATCAAAAAGTCAAGTTCGGCTTGGGAGTTTGGTAATGACCAATAATAAGGTTTGGAACGTCTCATGGATTGTATTTCTTGCATCACAAATTGTTCTGTTAATGAACCTTTGTATTCTTCTAAAACGTTGTCAGCCTCATTTAGGGCAGAAATGTCCAGATTTACCATTGCTCCCAGTAAGCCTACATCAAGCACAAAAAGTTTGAAAGCGTTGAAATCTTCATACACTTTTAGGGGTACAGAAACTTTATCTACATTATTGATTTTGTAAATTAATCCACTATCTAAAAGCCAAATAATTGCCATTTCATAATCCTTTGCCCTTGCCCCTTGTCTGATATTTTTGAAGATAAACTTTCTGTTTTCTTTCGCTAATTGACTTGGAATGATATTCCAAACCAATCTCACACCCGCCAAAATGGATGTAGGAATATGCTTGGCAAAATCAAATTCATAAGATGTCAAAATCTTCTGTTGAATTTCTCTTACTAATTGAAAATCAGATTTTTGAGAGAATGAGAACACCGCTTCGGGCATTCCGCCGATAAAATAATAATACCTTAAATATTGCTTAAACTTTTCTTTATAAGAACTTATCAATTCCCAATCTCCTGATTTTAAGAGTTTTACCAAAGGTTCTTGACCAATAGCATTTAGAAACTCTGTAAAACTCAAAGGAAATAAATCTAAGAACTCAACCTTCCCAACGGGAAATGAAGCTTGATTGGAAAGTGTTACGCCTAATAATGAACCCGCCGAAACAACATGAAACTGAGGAGCGGTTTCATAGAAATATTTAAGTGCTAAAAGTGCTTCGGGGCATTCTTGAATTTCATCAAAAATGATTAATGTATTTTCATCGGGCAAGATTCCTGTTTCAATTTGAATTGCCAAAAGGATTCTATTCAAATTAAAATCGTTCTTGAAAACCTGTTTCATGCCTGAACTGGTTTCAAAATTTATGTAGGCAACTTGTTCATAAAATTGTTGTCCAAATGTCTTCAACAACCATGTTTTACCCACTTGCCTTGCTCCCTTCATCACTAAGGGCATACGGTTATTTTTATTTTTCCAATCAATTAAACTTTTTATTTCTTTCCTTTCCATTTTATGAATTTTAGGTAAAGATAATCATTACAAACACAAACACGTATGAATAAATGTAAATATCACATTTATTCATACGTGTTTGTGTTAAAATTCACACTTTTATAAAGGACTTTCAAAAATTACTCCACCCCAGCATTTACAATCTTGCCTTCCGTAATCGTTATTTTACTCCCATCTGAACCATTGGCAGTACCTGAGAAAGTAGCATTTGCAGCTGTTAAATTTCCCAAGACCTTCGTTTTTGTTACGGTAAATATCCCCGAAGAACCTTTTGAATCTTTACCGATAAAATAATTTATTTTTGAGGCTGACCGAGAGAATTGTAAAAGTCTATCGTTGGTTTCTTCAAATTTGTAAGTCGTTCCAACGTTTGCAGCATTAATCAAAGTCATAGCAAGGACATCTCTTCCGCCCGTAACTTCCAAAGCTCCCGTACCTGAGAAACTGCCCGAAGTAATCGCCCCTGCCCCGATGCTACTTTTCCATTCTACACCATTGATTTTCATGGAAACGTAACTCGTACCTGTTGCGGGTGTTGGGTCGCTGGATTTTGAACATGATAAAATACTGCAAAATAGTATGAGAGAAAAAAGGGATGTTTTCATTTTATTGAGTTTAAATTTTAAGGATTTGCGTCTTTTACGGAAGCCTTCGGTTAAACCGAAGGCTTCCGTTCTTTCGACTTTCAAACTGTGTTTGTGATATATTTGTACAATATCGAATTGCCAAGCCTACAGCCGATAGCTAACTGCCGATAGCCCTTTATTGCTTGATAACCAATACGTTAAAGGTTATTCCCACGGGCATAGCTGAACTATCCTCCACATAAATTCTCCACGTTGAAGTGCCTGGTTCCCAATATACACCACAAGGTTTTACAAAATTATTGGTTGCCCCTGCTCCATAATTATGCGTAATCAGTACAATATCATTAATATTATTTGCCTGTGTTGTACTGGGTATTATCAGTTGATTTAGAAAAATATTCCCTGCCACTGATACAATTTTGAAAGCGGGTTGGGCTGTGATTCCACCCGCTACTTTTATAGCCCCTGTGATTTTTAGTGCTGTTACAGCAATAAGTTCTAAGGCTGTACCACCCGATAAATTAGCAAATTGTGCCACAGGAACTGTTGCTGATGTATTGTCTGCATAAAGGGCATTACCACTTGTTGTTGTAGATAATATACCATACGCTGTACCTTGGAAATAGCCTGGATAACCCGTAGCGGAATATCCATATACACCCGTACCAATCCCAGAAGCACTGCCAAATACCCCTATTCCTGAGCCAGATGTAACGCCATAAACGCCTCTGCCGTTTATAGCATCTCCATAAACGCCATCGCCCGTGGTGAGTCCTCTGCCCCAAACGCCTCTGAATACGTTTGTTGCACCATATACTCCTGTACCCAAACCACTCGCTGTAAATCCATAGACACCCGTTGAACCTCCTTCACCATAAACGCCATAACCTCCACCATTGGCAAAACCTCTAATTGCAACTCCTGAGCCATTATTAATACCCTCAATTATTCCAGAGCCTCCTAAGGCAATTGAACCTGTAACTGTAAAAGGAAATCCCATTCTACTGGCTGTTTGCCATCCTGCAATACTTCTAAAAATTTGTAATTCATTGATTGTTGTATTATAAATCATTAATCCATCAGCAATCGCTGGCATGGCATCTCGTTGAGCCGTTGACAAACGTGGCATCAAAAAGCCTTTGTCCGAACTTCTGACATCTAACATAGCAGCCGCATTTGGCACTGCCCCCGAAGAATTTACCCCCATTTGGGCATTGGCTGATTGTACGTATGTACACAGCAAGATGGTCAATATGTAATAAATCTTTTTCATTTTTTAATTTGTTTTTTGCTATTAGCTGTTGGCTTTTAGCTTTTGGAAATAATTAAGGATAGGCGTTGAATGCTAAAAGCTAATTGCCAATAGCTCAAAGCTCAGAAAGTGCATTTCGCTTCCTCCGAGAGACTGGCAACTGGGTTTCGTCCTTCAAAAAAAGGTGCGTAATGTGCTTTATATCAAGTTCTTGTGTATCTTTCACGTGCCTTTTATTGACACAATAAGCCCTGTGAATCCGAACGAAAGAATCGTTTAATGAATGTTGAATATGATACAGTAGGGTTCGGGGCGATACTCTCACCTTCCCATTATACAAGTGAATGAGCGTATAATTGACATTGCCTTGAAGGTAAAGAATGTCATCGAAAAGAATTTTATCTTTTCGTTTGTGCTTGTTGGGTAACAAGAAAAATCTGGAATTATTGATTGTATTTATCATTGCTTTGTGAGGTATGTTTGACAATACAAATTTCATCACAACCCAAACCAATGTAAATCCTTAAATTAGGGGAAATCATATCCTTAATTTTAGGGATATTTTTATTAATTGGTGAAGTTTGATTTGTTGAATTGTTGATTATGAAGATAATCAAGTTTGTATTTTCAACAATTCAACAATTCAACAACTCAACAATTAAAATAGACCCATGAAAAAAACACTACTAATCCTCTTGCTATCTCTCAATTTCACAACTTTCGGACAACGTGAAACCATTGACCGATTGAAAACTGAACTGAAAAAAATTGAGCAAATGCCCAAATCATACACCCGTGACACGATGTGGTCGAGGAAGGCGAAGGTCCTGATGTATCACTATACGTTTATCAATACGGATTCCGCTTTGATATATACGAAGAAACTTTTAGCTATTTCCGAAAAGCGAGGCATTGAAACCAACATCATTCATAGCTACAATTATTTTGGGTATTTGTACGGTTTGGAAGGCAATTATTTTATGGCAGCAAAAAGCTATTATACAGCCCTCGGTATGGCTGAAAAAAGTAAGGATGAGAAACGGATTTTGGATAGTAAACGTAACTTGACGGAAGCCTATATTAATTTAAAAGATTATCCAAAAGCCTTTAAATTTGGACAGGAAGCCCTTTTTTTAGCAAAAAAACGAAAAGATAATAATGAAACCTTAGCAAGTTTGAATAATCTGGGGAGTATTTATCTCAATCAAAAAATCTATAATAAAGCAAGGTCGTACTTTGAAGAAATGCAGGCATTAGCCCTTGCTTTGAAAGATAAAGATTTTATATCATTAGGATTTTTTTATTTAGGAAAGGTTGAGTTTGAATTGAAAAATTACGAAAAGGCAAATCATCTTTTTCAAAAATTACTCACCTATTATGACCCCAAAGACATTAATTATGCAACGACTCAAATAGATATTGCTGAGGTTTACATTGCTCAGAAAAACTATAAAAAAGCTATTCCAATTATTCTGACGGCTCAAAAAAAGATAAAGAATGAGGGCGGA
Source organism: Cytophagales bacterium (assembly GCA_043760595.1). Lineage (GTDB taxonomy): Bacteria > Bacteroidota > Bacteroidia > Cytophagales > Spirosomataceae > Arcicella. Next base: position 395 of record JAYUOX010000095.1, on the reverse strand, counting down.
GAAAATTATTTACCAATTTCTTACCGATTACTCTACGAATCCTATAAATCACAAGACAATAACAGAGAAGCCTTGAAATATCACGAAAAATTTATGTTTTTGAATGACAGCCTTTCCAAAGAAAGTAATCAAAGTCGTATCCGTTCTTTACAATTTGAATATGATAATACGATGAAGGAGAGCAAGTTACAAAAACAGAGCATTGAATTATTAGAAGAAAAAACCCAGAAACAACAAATTTCTCAAACCAGAAATCTATTTCTTTTGGGAGGAATTTTAGCCTTAGTCTTGGCGAGTATTTTATTTTGGAATAATCGAAAATTAAACCTCAAAAACCGACAAATCGAGTCGCAAAAAACGCAAATCATGTTGGCTCAAGAACAATTAGAAAATGC
>JAYUOX010000094.1:0-17168 GCA_043760595.1 Cytophagales bacterium | reverse complement strand
GAAAAATGTAACTAACTGATTGTCAATAAATTAAGCCTCTGGTAGTCATGGTAGTCACAAATTTTCAAAATAGTATGGGGTGGCGTAATTTTTCCTATCACTTACACTTTTCACTTTACACAATTTTCATTTACAGAATCATTTTAATCATGGACAAAACATTGTTTCCAATTTACCTGCGTGATGAAAAATCATGGTATTATTTTAAGTTCAATAATAGCCAAATGTTCACGCAAGTAATTTTCATTATCTCGGAAAAGTCTAATTATGTTTCAACCGAAGTGAAAGACCTTACGGGTACAGATAAGCACTTAGACGTAAAAGGATATTTTGATAAATACAAAAGCATAGATGAAGCTGAATATTTAGCTAAAATCAAAGAACTATTCAATTATTATGACCGAGTTAGGGCAAAGTTAGGAATATGAATTTTTATGTCTTCAGTAACGGCATATCTACCGTTGCGAGCTGTCCAATTATTAACAATAAACAAATCACAAAATATGGAAAATCAAAATTCCTCTCAAATGACTAATATCAACATGAGAGTTACATTTCAAGAAAAGAATTTGTTGTCTGAGCAAGCACAGGAACAAAATACTGATTTAACCAACTTCTTAAAATCTCAACTTTTTGAGGAACTCCCCAGGCTAAAAGATTATAAAAATTCTGCCCAGGGCAGGGAAAATCAATTTAAAGAAATGGAGCGAGAACTGGAAAGTAAGAAAGGGCTAATTAAGGAGCTTGAAAATTCATTGGCTCAATACAACTCGATGCTATCATTGAATCAACTTTATAAAAACGCAGCAGGGAAAATTTGTCAAGTAGGAGATAGAAAATTTCAGATTGACAGCAAACTTGACCTCATAGAATCATTGGCTTTAAACTACATAATTGAAACAACAAAATGAAAGATATAATCAAATTTAAGGCAGTTGGAGGATTAACATTTTCTGAAAAATCAACCATAACTGATGATAAACAAGAAAGAATTAATCGGGTACTTTCATTATTGGGAATAATCAGCCTTTTTGGGGGTATTTTTTGGGATGATATAGTTGATTGGTTTAGAAAAAGAGTTTTGTAAAACAGGGTGTAAAACAGGACGTTTTACACCCTGTTTTACAGGAGTTCTTGGAAGGATTCCTCAGGGATTCTTACAAGTCATTAATTTAGGAACTCCTTGATAATCAGAGGGATTCCTCAGGGATTCCTTAGGAACTCCTCAGGAACTCTTAGGAACTCTTAGGAACTCTTAGGAACTCCTAAGAGTTCTTGATAACCTTCAAGGAGTAATTGATTTTACAATAATTGGGTTGATGAAGTAATCAACTTTACTTGAAATTCAGAAAAGTAAAGAATCATTCACAAATAGTAATTAAAATTGTTATCATTTAAAGGTACGATAGTGATTAATTTAAAGGTACGAAGTGAATATTGCATAAAATAATCGGTAGAACTGCCTGTAACGTATTTCGTTTTACGGATTGTTTTACAAGGTATTCCTTAGGTATTCTGGGTATTCCTTGGGTATTCCTTAGGTATTCCTTGGGTATTCCTTGTATTCCCAAGGAATACCTAAAAGCGTTATCAAACGTAAAATATCTAAGATTTGTAATAGTTTGTTCTACATAAAGCGTTTAAGAGCAATGAGAGAAGCATTTTTAGAACTTGATAATGGAGGTAGTCATTTAAAGGTACGAGGAAAGATAATTGAAAGGTACGAAGCGAAAGTTTTGGCATTAAAAAAGCCTTAAATCGTGTGATTTAAGGCTTTTTGCTCCCTCTCCTGTGGTGCAAGGGCTTTGCTTACAGATTGGTAACTAATTGAATATCAACGATTAAAACGGCTAAAAATCTATCTATTTATAAAAATGTCCAACATTTGATACAAATATGAAACATTGATTTAATATCACAAATATACCATAACTCCACGTAACGGCAATATTTACTGTTCCAAATGTTATTTTTACTGTTACGAGTGCTGTTCCGAAACTATGATTTTTTCAGAACTTTTATTACAGGCTCTTTTTTCTTCTCCTCTTTTGGTTTTTTCAGAGCGATGTATTCCTCAATCTCCTTTTCAGCAAAGGAAGTTTTGGTGATATTATCGTAAGTTATTTGAAGAATCTTTGGATTGCCAAATTCTTGAAAGAAACATATTTGGTCGTTCTTCAAAGCTACGATACTGCCTTTATAAATTGAACCTCCATTCTTGTAAAGCACGTGGTCGTTTAAAGAAATTCCTCTATAATTTTCCTTTACTCCTCCCAATCCCCAAACATCTCCTTCTACGGATATGTACTTACTATCAACCAAGTAAATCTTAACATTTTTGAGAAATTCTCCTCCTGGCGTTTCCCGAACAACTTTGTTCACAGCATCTTGTAAAGTAGTGATTTCCAACTTTACTGAACGATTCGTTTCTTTCTTATTTCCTCCCATGTAACTCCGTAGAAGTACGTAGTTCATGTTGTTTTCAATGTTTCGGGATGATACCATATTAATATCTCCAATTTGTTTTACAGTAGTACAAGACTGTATTGAAACCATACTTGCAAGGAGTATGATTAGTGTAATTTTTGACATAAAAATTAGTGTTTAATGTTAGAAATGATTTTAAATTTAGAGAAATACAGGTTCAATATTGTATTTCCTAAGATTTTACAAAATAACAATAAACATCTTGTATTCCTTAGCGTAGAATTACCTAATTTTTACTTTTCCTAATTTTAAATTTCCCGAAGAATACGGGTGATTTTCTATATTTTTCGGAAAACTTTCGTATATTCTTCGGTAAACTTTCGTATATTCTTCGGTAAACTTTCGTGTATTCTTCGGTAAACTTTCGTGTATTCTTCGGCAAACTTTCATGTATTCTTCGTGAAAATCACATAAGCACTATATAAGATTATGAATAAAACATTTTTTAATATATTGATTTTCAAGCAGTTACACTACTTTTTAGGTCTTGTTTTGTCCTAAATTTAAGACACAATCACATAACCAGCACATAACCAGCACATAAGAATTTAATCTATACCCAAAAAGGCACATACTTAGCGTATTTCTTAGATTTACTATCAGGGTCGTAGTCTTTTACTAAACCTGATTCTATGGCATCCGAAATTATCCGTGAAGCTGTGGCGTAATTGTGTGGCTCAATTCCAAAACGTTCTCTTAAAGATTCATTTGTCATATTTTCCCCCGATACATACCGCAACACACAATGCTGAAAACAAGCCCTAATTTTTTCATTCCTATCCATCTGGCTGAATGCCTTTGGAGCATACAAAACTACTCGTGTGAAGTTATCGCCCGAAATGAACTCAGGGGCAGGAAGTTGGTACAACTCACAACCCGAAATTACTTTATCAATGCCACTTCCACGTTCTTCGCAAATGTTTATCCTTCTCATAAAACTTGCCAATGATTCATTTCTACTTTGTGGACTGTGGTCAATAAACCGTAGCGTATCAATTAGCGGACTGCCTGAGTTGGTTATTTCTATTCGGTTGGAAAATACTTCAATCATCGGAGACGTTCCCCTCATTGAAAAATCTTGATGAATAATGGCATTAGCTACCAGTTCCCTAATGGCTAAGGTTGGGTAAAGCGTTTTTTCTTCTCGGAGTGCCTTTGTTATTTCTTCATTGGAAGGCAATCTTTCCGTAATAAATTCGATAAGTCTCTCAAAACCAATCGCATAACCGTTAAAACTATCCTGTTCCTTAATCGTTTTCAATCGGTTTTTGCCATCGTAAAATATTAGCCTGACTGCCTTTCTCCCCAACGATTCAAACTTTCTAATATCCTTCGCAAATAGGATTGCTCCCAAATTGGTAATGTCAAAATCGTTGCCGTTTTTGCGTATCAATTTGTCTTGCAAAAGTTTCTCTAAAATGCCATCACGGTTTACTGGAAGGGGTTGTTTAGTCAAATCGAAATAGTTTGGGTAATCTATCAACTGCAAAACTTCATTAGCATTAACGTTAGCCGTAGCGATGCTTTCCTCAAAATGATTAGTTTGCGTTTTGTTCCAAATTTTCCTTCCTTTCTCTGGGTGGTCTTTGAGTTTTTTAGTGATAGAGCCAATCCGAATATACGGTATATCTTTGAACTCCACGGGCGTATTCATGGAAGCGTGAACCCTAAACACAGCCAAATGAAAACCCTTCAATTCAAACTCAAAAATATTAAAATCTATCTTAGGGTTTAATTGTGTGGCTATCCAGTTTTCGAGTTCCTGACCTTTGATTTTCTCGGAATTGGGCTTAAACGTCGTACCCACAATCTCATGCGTACCGTCTTGAATACCATACACCAAATAACCGTAAGGCTTACCTTCGTAACACGCACTATTTGACAAGGCAGAAATATTCTCACCAATCGTATGCGGTTCAGCGTTATTTACCTTAAACTCCACCCATTCGCACTCTTTGGGCAAAGCCTGTAAATCTTGTATTAGCTTTTGTAATTCTTGTTGGGTCATTGTGTATTTTACTATAATTTAGTTTTGGGCTTCGTTTTTGTAATTTTCCAATAATTCATTAAACTCTTTTCTGAAAAGCACAATATCAATTCGTCCGTCTTCTTGGGTTATGGCACTTTTAAGCAATTTATTATTATTAAATATCAAATTTATTATTGCACTATTTTTAGATAACTCTATCATTTGGTTAAAACCATCTTTAATTTCTTTGTACGTATATTCTAACATTTCTTTGTCTTCCAATTTAATACTTTTCTGTTTTTCAAAAAAATGGTGCATGAAAGAGTGAAACATATCTACAATATACACTACGGTATTAAAATTATTCCATGATAAGTTCATACTGTTATCAAATATCAATGACTCATACTCTTCAACCTCATTTATTAAGAGCCTATTATGATTCTCTAAAATTCTCATGTTTGACTTCAAATCAGCGATTTCTTTCTTCAATTTCTCAAAATCTACTTCTGGTAACGGAGTCTGAACGGGTTTAGAAATACCTAAAATTACTTCAATTCCAACGCCCAAAATTTCAGCAATTTTATAAAGCCTACTTAGGGTTAATTCAGTCATTCCTCTTTCAAGTTTACCGTAATTCGCTTGAAACATATCAAGACGGATAGCCATATCTTCTTGGCTTATTTTCTTCTCTTTTCTTAGAGTTTTGATATTATTATAAATGTCTTTCATACTTCAAATATACGAAATATGCTTTAATAGCTTTATATATTTCTAAAAACGTTTATTCTTTAAAAATAACACAAAAAAATTTATTAAGTATTTTAAGCATTTTAGTACATTTTGAAAAACAATATTGTTTTTCAAAATGTACTAAAATGCTTAAAAAATAAAATAATAATTATAAAATGCTTTTAATGCTTAGTTATAGTTAATATATTTGCAAATAATTATTAATTTAACATTTAGATAAATAAACAATAAAGGCATGATTAAGAACCGAATACAGCAAGTAATTAGTAGCAAATCATCAAATGGATTCAGATTTAAGGCAACTAATCAATATTATCATACCATTGGAATTGGGAAAAAAACTTTCGGAGAGTTCATTAGAAATGATAAGCAACCAGATTTAACACAAATTGAATCAATTGCAAGAAGTCTTGGAGTTGCTCCGATTGAGTTGATTGAGGGGAATCTAAATGAGGTTCTAATTAATTAAAATGAGAACCCTAAAAAACAACAAATCACCGCCCACCTGTAAGACAGATACGGGTTTATCAATACTATTCTTTAAACAATTAAAAATCAAGAATACAATGGAAGTCGAATCAACCAAGAAAATCACTTTATTAGAAAAAAGGCTAACAAAATTTGCTGAAAGGTATAAAAAACTTGGATGCAATAATTGGGAGGAAGCCGTACAATATGAAGAGAATAAACTTTATGCACTTTTAAATAAAAAGGCTCTACCATAATTAACGATAGAGCCTTTCCTAATTTTTTAACCCGCTTGTAACAGTTTTCCGACACGAACAAGCATAATCTAAAATCAATGACAAATTTAGTCAATTCCAACGAAAAACCAAGCAACGTCCGTTTGCTTAAAATCCCCGATTCTACGTTTCTCCTACGTAATGATGTAGTTACCGTCCGATTAGATATAAAAGGCAAAGATACCAAAATCTCACTTCGCAAAAAGCTAAATAAAGGGGCTAAAATGGATTCCAAAACAGGAATAGTTGAAGGTGATGCAGAGGCAACAAGCTATATCTTAACGCTTAATGATAGATTGAAAAATGCCTTACGGCAATCCTTTCTGAACGGTAAAGAACCCAAATTAGAATGGCTTAAAGCGGAGATATTTGGCATCGCTCATGTGGAACAAAACCCTTCGCTGAATGTAGTCTTGCAAAAGTATTTTGAACATTACTACGGAGAAAAGTCCGAAATGGACGGCAAAACAAAAGAGAAAAACGGGTATAGTCTCAGGTACATTGAAGCATGGTTAATTATTGAATTTTCCGCCAAAATTGTGGATTTGGAGGACATCAAACCAATCCATGCCGAGACACTCCTCGCCCACGTGATGCGTAGTATGAATGTTAGCAAGGAGCATTCCCGCCGTACCGTTGGATTCTTAGACCGAACCTTAAAGTTTGCCGTTAAATCTGGTTGGCTAACGTCTAACCCATTTCAATATGTATTAGAGGAAAAAGTATTCAAACGTCAGAAAAAAGAAATAGTTAATTTCTTGACGGTGAAGGAGTTGCAAGCAATTGAAGATGCTGAAATTGGAAATCAAGAATTAGCCAAAATAAGAGATTGGTTCGTGCTATCATGCCATATCGGGCTTGATTGGCATACGTTTGTAGGTATCGAAAAATCTTGGATTTTGGAAGATGAAGACGGTAAGCCTTACATGGACGGACACCGCTGGAAGCCAAACGGTGAACGTTTAGAGCCGTTCACTTTGCCAATTAATGACAAAGCTAATACTTTGATTTCTAAGTTTTTAGCAACGTCAGACCCAAATAGTGAATTTCTTTTTCAGAATATGCCGACCAATACCCACGTGAACCGCTTACTCAAAGAGGTTGAAATTTTGGCAAATGTTCACCGTTCCGTATCGTTCAATTTTGGTCGGAAATCATACGCTTGCCGATTGATAAATCAAGGTGTTCGGGCGGAGATTATTCAGCAAATGATGGGGCATTGTTCGCTCAATACTACAATGTCCTACTACGCCAAAGTCGATAAAAAAACGGTGCTACGTGAAGGCAGATTATAAATTTTCAACATAAAAAAGTATGAGCATTAACTTAAATAATATCCCAAATGCAAGGGTGCTATCGCAAAGAAATATCAGAAGAAAAAGCGAAAAATATTTTAAAAAGCAATTAGGGGAAAACATAAATAAAGACGAATTATTGGCAAAAATTGCTAATAATGAACTAAGAGTAATAGGGCTTATTGCTAAAAGATAAGTATCTAATTTTCAACATTTTAACAAAAATTTTAAACAAATAAAACAATGGTAAATATAGCATTATTATCAACGACTTTACAATCAACCTTGAATCGTCTTTATCAAGGTTACAACCTCTCTGAGATGGGAGATAATGACGATAATCTCCAACGTTCTGAATTGTTTGATGATTACCTCATTTTGACGGATATAATCAAAACCATGCGAGAACAAAAAGAGTAAAAAGAAGCCCCTCAAAATTGGCATTTTTGAGGGGCTTTTAAAATCAATTATCGTCCGAAGCGAAACACTGATTTCTTAACATTTTAATAAATTTTTGATATGTCAAATGTACGAAAAAAAACTGATAATCAATCAGTTACGGGTGGAAAAAATGCAGGTAAACCCCCAAAGGTAGGTGCTAAAAATGATGGAGGACAACCTCCTAAAAAAGAGCCTAAAAAAAATCCAGAACCCCCAAAATCAGAATCTAAAAAGCCTGTAATTGTCCTATTAGAAGAATATATATTTAATAAATATGATTTGCGGATAAACATAGTTTCTAATGAATTAGAGGGTAAATTGAAAAAAGATAAAGAGTACGGATTATTTAGTGAAGACAACCTAACCTACGACCTTTTTGTCGCTAATTTTAACAAGTTTACCACACAATTAGCCGTATTAATTTCGACCAAAGTAGAAAAATACGACCCCTTACGGGAGTATTTTGAGAATCTCCCAAAATGGGATAACTCCCAACCAGATTATATCCAAAAACTATCCGAATTTGTGGTTATTGAAGATAAAGTTTGGTGGCAATCCATGTTCAAAAAACATCTCGTTAGAATGGTTGGTCAGGCTACTTTAAAGATTCCTTTCAATAAGCAATGTCTAACGCTTGTAGGTAAACAGAATGACGGAAAAACCTCATTTTTAGAATTTCTCGTCCCGCCTAAATTATCAAAATATTACCGTAAAAGTTTCGATTTTGGAGGTAATAAAGATGCAAAAATTTCCTTGTGTCAAAACTTTATAATCAATTTGGATGAATTGGCAACTTTCGAGAAAAAAGACTTAAACAACGAGTTTAAGAGCATTCTTACAGAAAGTGTAGTGAAGTTTAGACCATTGTTTGCGAAAAACGAAACGACCAATTACAGACGTGCAAATTTTGTAGCAAGTACCAACCAATACGAGTTCTTGACGGATGAAACAGGTAACGTTAGATGGTTGCCTTTTGTCGTAAAAGATATTGTCCACGATAACGGAAAAGACAAAGGTTATCAAGCGAATGTAGATATAGATTTAGTTTGGTCGCAAGCCTATCATTTGCTCATATCAGGAGAATTTGACTGCATTATGAATAAAGGCGAAATTGAGATGCAGGAAAAGATAAATCAGAACTTTATGCGACTAAGTACCGAAATGGAGATTATCCAAAAATACTTTATTTCAAGTAGTGAAGGCAATCCAGATTCTGTATTTTTTACTGCAACTGAAATACAAGAAGAATTGATGAAAAATACTCCTTTAAAAATCAATGCCGTACAAATTGGAAAAGCATTAAAAATATTACAATTCCCATATACGGGTAAATATAATAGTTCTCGTTCATTCACAGAAAAAGGCTATTATGTCAAAAGATTGTAAATATTACTTACTTAGTTACTCGAAAATTTATAAATATCTGTAAATCAATTAGTTAGATATGTTTTTTTCGAGTAAGATACTTTTATTTAAGTTACTCGAAATATTTGTAATTTACTGTATATCAGCACTTTATAAAAGTAATTTCGAGTAACTTATATAGTTTTTAAAATGTTAAGTTACTCGAAAAAAACCAAAATTTCGAGTAACTGAGTAAGATGAAAGGAAAGTATCTTACTCGAAAATATTTTTGTAAGTATCTGATTTTTAGTTATTTGTAATGGTTCGAGTAAGAGAGTAGGAAAAAATCAATTTTTCAGAGGTTACAAATAATAAAAATAAAATTAATTAAAATAAAATTGTATTTTAACAATAAAAAATAATGAAAACTAACGAACAAATAAGCAAATTAAAACAATATCCAATAGTTGATTTCCTTCGTGGCGAAGGCATCAATCCAGTATCAAGAAATGGTCAGAATTTTATTTACAGTTCACCGCTCCGTCAGGATAGTAAACCGTCTTTTAGTGTTAATCCTATCAAAAATGTATTCAATGACTTTGGTAACGATTCTGACAAAGGTGGAGTAATTGACTTAGTAATGAAGTATAAAAAAATCAGCTTTCCAGATGCCTGTGATTTGATTGAAGCAATGGACGGCAAAGAAAAAAACAGTTCGGGGAATCCTCCTTTTTTTTCTTGCCGTCCCTCTCCTACAAACAGTTCTCTAAGCGGTGCAGAGTACGAAATAACTTCCATTGGAGACTTGCAACACCAAGCACTAATTCGTTATGCAGAGAGCCGTAAAATCAGTTTTCAAACTGCGTTTACTTTCCTCCGTGAGATACACTACAATAATGCCAAAGGGCGTTTTTTTGGAGTTGGGTATCAAACTGACAATGGTAGTTATGTTGTACGGAATGAGAAAATGAAAAATCCTATCAATCTGGGTAAAGCAAGCATTAAAACCATTATTGTACCCAACAGTAAATGCGTTTTAATCTTTGAAGGAATGTTTGATTTTCTATCAGCGGTGGAGTGCTTTAAACGTCCACCGATACATTCGACCATTATTCTTAATTCAGTCAGTAACCTTATCCAAGCGATGCCGTTAATTATGAAGCATCAAAAAATATTTGCCTACTTGGACAATGACGATGCAGGACGTAAGGCACTCGAAAAATTAAGAGTAACAAAATTAGAAGTTATAGACCAATCAGACCTTTACCGACCATTTAACGATTTTAACGACTATTTAAAAGCAAGAAAATGAATACTCAAAAAACAGAAATACCAGAAAAACAAGCCACACAAAATTTACCCATTTGGCTTAAAAAAGATGATATTAAGAAAATTCTAAATTGTGGCACAACCAAAGCATACGATATGATAGATGCTATAAATGACAAGAATAAAATTCATGTGGTAGGAAGGCAAGTTCAAACTAATCACTTTATAGCTTATTACAAAGGTTTTTATACCGCAGAGTTTATTGCTTCTGCCTTGTCTAACGAATAGGACTGTAAAAATAAATTCGTCAATTCCACCGATTCCGCTTAGTGGAAATTATCCTACGTAATTTTGAAACGCTGACCAATATTGTCAGCGTTTTTTATTTTTCAATTAAAATTTAAGGCTATGGCACTCGGTAAAAAGACAATAAAAGGAGCAGAGAAGGGCGACATATTAATCGCTAAACAAACGGTATCAGCGTTTCAAAAACCCAATGATTACAGTTCCGTCCAAATCCATTTCTTAGTAGGGCAAGAATTAGGAATGATTGAGGATTTTGTTTTGATAGATACAAATTCAATCCTAAAAGCAAAGTTCATCATCTTTAAAAGTAGTTACGATGATGGTTTTGGCAATATGGTTGATTCAACGTTTTCGCTACCCGAAAGTGCTGATTCATTGGAGTTTAAAGCTAATCCAGCGTTTGAATATCCAGATGTTTACAAAAATGAATACCCAAACGCTAATCAGACCAAGAAAACGGTTGATAATTCTGAAACAGAATTAGACGATTGGGGCAGTTCCGTACACAATACAGGTATCAAGGGAGCATCTGTATCAAAGCAAACTGATACGCCTACGTCTAACATTCTTGGATTCACGCCAACGGTATTTTTTAGTGGCTTGGGCGTTTTGCTCGTCTTGATTTTGGGAGCGTATTTTATCCTAAAATCTGAACCCGCTCCACCGCAACAATACGCTCAACAATCATCTCAACCGCTTAGTGGCGTTGAGAACGAAAATAATAAATTGACAATCCCAAGTATGGATTTAATAAAGGTATAGTTTTTTGGTGTCATTCTGGTTGGTATAAATCCATAGACTTTTAGTTTATGGATTTTTTGTGTTTCATGGTTTAATTCTCCATAAATCCATAAAATATTTTCCATACTTTACGCCAAAAACGCTCATTCCATTCCGTTAAATTTATCATTGGTAAGTTTGCAAAGTCGTCTAACGTATTGAACGTTAGCATTTTAATTTACCGTAAAATTAAACAAAATGGACATTACACAAGACAGTCTAATCACGTTTAGACCTACCGAGACAGCCCGTAAAATTCTAAAAATGAATGCCGAGAATAACGGCATGGACGAGAATGAGTTGATGAATCATTTTATTGAAAATAATTCATCAAAACACCGTCCAGTTATTGATAAGCACGAAAACACGATTAAATCTCAATCGGAGGAAATCGAATCGTATCAAGACGAAATCACTTCTTTGAAAGAAGATAAAAGTAACCTCCAAATCATGTTGCAGGACTACAAAAGCAAGGTTGATTTCTTGAATAAGGAGAAATGTAATTTTGTTCCTAATACCGAGGAACTCGAATTTACAACCGCTGAACTCGAAAAGGCAAATAGAAAGGTGGATGAAACCCAGATGAATTTTGCGGAGTTCCGTTCTGACATTAAAAGACTTAGTGGCAGTTTGGAAGCATACGAGACGGATTTATTAGATGATTGTTTTTGGAAGGTAGAAGGTAATACGCTGAAACTTCACGGAGACGAATCAGAACAGGAGTTTGAAATTTTGGAGAGAGCCGACTTAGTAAACGCTTTACTCACGCAATACGCTTTGCATTTAAAAGGTTTTGAAACCGAAATTGACGAAGAAGAGGACGAAGATTAATTCATAAATCACTTAAAAATAAAGACATGGCAAATTTAAAGGCTGGGAGTTTGGTTTATTGGAATAAATCTGGCGTTCGCTGTTATTGGAATACAGACCTAAATAACCCCGTAGATTTTTTATCAGAAGAATTTTTAGAAGGTGAAGATGCTGGACACGGATATACGGAGCAATTTGCTTTTGATGTTCCCCACGAAGGCACTTCCATTCCTCCATCGGTAGTTGATACTATTGCAGGAACAATAACGGGAGCATTGGTTGAGAAAAATGGAGTAAACTTCTATCCAATCAGAATGCCGTTTACTTTTTACAACTTAGACGGTCAGAATAGGGATGATTCAACCAAATCCTTAAAAGTTTTCATCAATACAGATGATGTTTCGGGGGACACATCGAAAGTCAAAAAGGAAAAGGAAAATAAAACAATTGTTGATTCTGTTACTGGTGATACTTCTGACGGACTTAAAAAGGCTTTAACCCAAACGGACAAAACGGATGATGCTGGTAAAGTATCATTGGGTAAAAAAGTCGTTTATGGAGGTTTGATTTTGTTAGTTTTGGGAGGAATATATTATTTAGTAACCAGAAATAAGAACAAACAAATCGTGGTAACTAATCAGAATATTCCTTTTGATAATTCTCAAATGAGGAACGTAATTCCACAGCCTAAATTTTATACAACTCAACCTTAAACCAATTACGACAATGGCATTTCCCATAGCAGCCGTTCTTGGAGCGGTTGGAGCATTAGCCGAAACCGCAGGTTCAATTTTTACGAGTGCGGATAAAGCAAAAATTGCTCAATCAGAAGTAGATAAGGCAAAAGAAGCGGTAAACGCCATAAAAGCCCAGGGCGATATTGAACAGATAAAATTAGCTGAAAAAGCACTTGACGTTAAAATTGCTCAATACAATGTTATTGCAAGTCAGAACAAAGATGCCAACAATTTAGAAAAGACTAAGACCATCGGCTACTTTGTTATTGTGATTGTTTTGATGGCAATTTTATATTTAGGGTACAGATTATGGATTACCAAAAAGCCAGATGTTGTCCAACAAAGTCAGTATTACCAATACGTCCCAGAGGTTGAAAATTATCCGCAGATAAGTGAACACCAAGAGGTAAAAGCACTCAACGCAATACCAGAAATGTCATTGCAAAAAATATCAGGGTAGAATCCTGTTTTCATGGTAAAAAATATTTTAAAAACCAATTCACTAAGCTACTTGCCATTGGCTTGTAGCTTTTTTATTTCTTTTCGTAGGCAACTTTCAAACTTTAATTTTTTAATAAAATGACAAACCCAATTTCGTTCAGACCAACAGAAGAGAACTTAGAAATTCTTAATGAAAGAGAAGCAATTAATCCTAATTTTAATAGAACAAATTTTATTAATCGTTCAATTAATTGTTACCTCATTAATCTTGATAGAATACGAGAGTTTGAAGGGGTGAAGCGTTCTCACGAGCAAAATAATACTGCCCATGAGTTTTCGATGAATGCACTTTTTGAGGAAAAAAGAAAAGCCAATGACGAATTTGAAAGCCAACTAAAAACCGCCAATGATAAAATTGAAGAATTGAAAATACAATCATCTAAGCATCAGGCAGATGTGGAAATATTGAAAAGTAAAAATAACTTTCTTAGTACCCAAGCATCTGTCTTGGATAAAAAAGCATTCAACGAGTTAGAAACTTTACGGGCGAAAGTTGCGGAGCAAGAAAAAGACGTACTAAATTTAACGGCAAAGGTCAATTCATACGAAAACGAATACTTGAAAAAAGCCTTTGCAGAGGTGAAGGGTAGTAAACTAATGATTCAAGATGGCAAGGTAAATGAAACGCTTACTGTCAATACGATGCCCGAATTAGTCAAGTTATTATCTCAAAAATACTACCAACATTTATTCAAAGATTAAGGCTAACATACCTACTTTTACAGGCAGAACCCCGTCAGAATTGATGGGGTTTTTCTTTGCTTAAACTCAAAAATCTCTCTTTCTTTTTGCTGTCAGGATAATAAAATCCGTTTCGTCCAAGCACAAACAATAACGCTAATTGTCGCTATTTAGGAATTGAAAATAATAGTCAGCGTTGGTAACATTGCTTCACTTAAATACAAACATTTGCAGGTTTATTCAATGGTGGAGAAAACTCACCATTAACCCAATTTCGGGTTTATTTCGCCTTGCATCGGCATTATTTCGGGCAGAATACTAAACCCAGAAAACCCGTAACGACTTGGTGCTAATTCGTAACGGTTGTATGACAAATCAAAGCATAACTGTAACGACTGTATGACAAATCGTAATATAGTCGTTACAACTTCCCTTTCATCCGTTACGACTGTATGACAAAGCGTAATACATCAGTAACGACTTTCACTTCATCCGTTACAGGTGTATGACAAACTACAAATATTCGTAACGAGTGTATGACAAACCGTAATACAGTCGTTACGACTTCCATTCTATCCGTTACGGCTGTATTACAAAATACAAATAAGCGTAATACAGTCGTTACGACTTGCATTTTATCCGTTACGGGTGTAATACGCCTTGTGGGATAATTTCAGACAAAAAGGGAAATGGAAAGGTAATTTATCGGGAAACAACGGGTAATAGAGGGTAATACGTCGAGAAATAGGAGATAAAAAAAGAAGAAAAATTATGCAGTTAAGTCAGATTTACCAAGTGTTCCAGCGGGTTTTACTAATGTTCCAGAATGTTCCAAAGAAAAACCCCTCATACGTTGCGTATGAGGGGTTTTTTGTGTTAATCGCTCCCTCTCCTGGGCTCGAACCAGGGACCCCATGATTAACAGTCATGTGCTCTAACCAGCTGAGCTAAGAAGGATTGTTATTAATCGTGATGCAAAATTACGAATAATGACGTATTCTGCAAATGATTCTTTGAAAAAATGTTAAAGATTCTTCAAACCATTTGATTATCAGTTTTTTACCTCCCAAAATAAATTATACCATCGGTACATGAACTACCGATTTTGTCTCGAAAAACTCTTCTTCGAAATATTCCGATATTTCAAAGACTCTACTTTTCTTACCTAATTCTTTTAATTCTTCCTTCAAATCACCGCCTTTCAAATACAAAATGCCGTTTTTATATTTATTATAATTATTAATATTAATTTTGCCTTTTACCCAACCATAAAAAGGTAAAAGTCTTGTTACTGCCCGACTTACCACAAAATCAAACTCTCCTTCCACCAATTCGGCTCGCATTTGTTCGGCTTTTATGTTTTCTAAACCCAAAGCCGTGGCAATTTCATTGACTACTTTTATTTTCTTCCCGATACTGTCCACCAAAACAAATTGACAATTTGGATATAAAATCGCCAATGGAATTCCTGGGAATCCTCCGCCCGTTCCTACGTCCAAAATCTCCGTAAAGTCCTTAAAATCAACTACTTTGGCGATGGCTAAGGAATGAAGAATGTGTTTTTCGTAAAGATTATCAATATCCGCTCTCGAAATAACGTTGATTTGGGCATTCCAAGTGGCGTATAATTCTCCCAACTGTGCAAATTGTTGCTTTTGCTTATCAGTAAGCCTCGGAAAATATTTTTCTATTAATTCGACTGAGTTCATTTTTAAAATTTTAAGCGATTGGAGAGTTTATTAGTGAAAACAAAACAAGCTACAATCAATATATTGATGATGGTAATAAGTTAACGATGGTTCGGTTGATGTTGCAAACTGTTGATTGATAACTGTTCACTGGTAATTGAATCACCTCCACCTCATTTTTTGTCTTCTTGGAATAAAATTATTGATTCCCATTATCAGGAAATATAAGGCAAAGATACCATCCCAAAAGGGTAATGTAATGACTTCAAGCGTATTATCTAAACGTTTATTGGCTTTTGCAAATACAATCCACTGACTTATTAACCTAAATAAAAATGTACCTAATATCCAGTAAACCAAGGGATTATGAAAAAAAATGGGTATTAAAATTAGGAAACAAAGCCACGATAAAATCTGACTCATACCCAATCCTCCTAAGTTGATTTTATGCTGTAATTTATAGTGTTTACTCACTGAAAGATGCCTTCTTTTTTGTCTGTACCACGTTTGCCAAGTAGTTTTTGGAAAGGAATACATGAAGGTTTCTGGATTCATACAAATGGCAGTGTTCTCCGCATTAGCAACGTCATTCATAAACAAATCATCATCGCCACCTACAATATTGGTATGTTTTGCAAAGCCTCTATTTTTTAAAAATAACGATTTTCGATACATCAAATTTCGCCCAACGCCCATGTAAGGCATACCCTCAAGAGCAAAAGAAAAGTATTGGATTACAGTGTTAAACGTTTCGTATCGAATCAAATTATTCAAAAATCCTTTCTCTTTAAAATAGGGCGAAAATCCTAACACAATCTCTTTATCAGGCGTTAAACATTCTGCCATTCCTGCAATCCATTTGTTACTTTGTGGGCGACAATCAGCATCAGTCAAGAGGAGATTATTATACTTTGCAGATTTGATTCCAAGTGTTAATGCGTATTTTTTGGAAGATAAATGATAAGGTGTTTCTTCAACTCTTAGAAATATAACTTTCTGATAATCAGCGCATTCTGTTAATAAAAAATCAAAAGTACCATCCCAAGAACGATCATCCACGATGATGATTTCGAAGGTTGGATATACTTGATTATTGAGCAATGGAAGCAATGATTTTAGATTTTCTAATTCATTCCATGCACATACAATCACGGACACGCCTTCGGGCTTATGAGTTTGGTTTTCGGACGTTTCGTACTGACTTATTTTATTAAAAACGAAAAAAATAAAATACAGTTGAAATGAAATGGATGTGACAAAGGTGATGAGTAAAAGTGTTACCAAAGTATTCTATATCAAGGAGTTAGTGAAATTGGAGTGCAAAGATAACTATTTAGTGAATAGTGAATAGTGAATAGAGAATA
>JAYUOX010000093.1:0-5658 GCA_043760595.1 Cytophagales bacterium | reverse complement strand
TTAATAATAATAAAATTTTCATCATTTGCTTCACTCGCCGCATTTGAAAAGTTATGTGACCCTGTGATAACTTTACAATCGTCACTAAATGGATCTATAACTATCATTTTTATATGAGTTATGGCATGTCCAATTCCTTTTGGATTAATACTCATTAAAAATTCGTTTCTAATAACTTCTTTTGTCCACCATTTTAAATTTTTGTGGATTCCATCTGGTTGTATTAAATCTAAAGTATAAGGAGTAGAATTTACTGAATTCATAAGTTTAAACTTCTCCTTATTTCCTCCCAATAATGTGCTTACCACACCTCTAACATATAAATCATTTCTTCTTTCGATTATTGATTTTAACGGCTCTGAACCAGGCTGAAACATAATATATAAAATACTGTGTTTCGCTTCTGAAACCAACTTTTTAAGTCCAGCAATATCGGTTGTTTCTGTATTACCTGCTGATGCAGATTTAACTCTTGTAAACCAAATATCTACATTTTTTATTTTATATGGAGAATTGCTGTTAGCATTTACAAGGCTTGAAGGATAATCACTTCCTGCATCTCTCAATCTTTTCCATTGTTCGTGATAAACACCTGCTATCTCTGAATCTTCAATTAACAAACCATTATTTAACTGAGTGCATAAACCTGTTGCTGCCCAATTAGTGCTTCCTGTCCAAGCCAAGAGTGGTTTCTCATCACGAGAATCAACAGAAATTAAAAATTTGTTATGTCCTAAACTCTTTTTCTCTTTTTTGACCATTCTATCAAAAACATTGACTTTTGCATCTTTTAATTTTTTTCTTGAACGAGCATTTCCATCGGTTTCATTTGAACCATCTGATAACACAACATTCGCTCTTGACTTCAATTTAACTAATTTGCCTATTAATTCGTCATCAGAGAGTTCATAAAGTGCCGCATATATCTTGATAAATGGATTTGCGATGGCATCATCAAGGATTTTCACAAGAGCAACCCGCAACTCTCCAGATAAGAACATTCTTAATGGCTCTTGAATATCCTCAATATGATTTTTAATGTCTACTGGATTCCAATTATTTTCACGAGCGACTCTTGCAATATACTGGGACATAACAGTCCCTCTATTAAAATAAACTGACATTCGATCTCCGACTTTTGGGGTCATTGTAATTTGTTCTGACCAGCCCGAATCAATAATTTCTAATAAATCATCATTACCCAGAATTGTAGTAGTTGTTTTTTTTAATGCTGAGATGCGGTAACGAACAATTTCATTAGCATTTGCACCATGGTCTGTCCAATCGTATCGCTGGAATGGACGCTTTGAGGACGGTTTTGATATGTCCTTGAAGTCGTTAGAATCGACTATTTCTGAATCAAAACCAACTCTATTTCTTAAAACCTCAATTCCTTTCCAAGCATTATCAACCAAACGCTGGCGTTCGATTTTAAACCCAATACATTCGGGAATTGGTTTATCAAAATTATTTGAATCAAGGGTTCTCCAACATATTTGTACGTTGTCGCAATTGTTGTAAATTTTAACTTTAATGGTTATCCCATTCTGGGTTTTAATTAATGATGTTGCCATAGTAATTAAATTTATAATTTTGGACAAAATACAGTTTTTCTATTTAATTAGATAATTTTATCGTTGCCCCATTTCACTAACAAAAACAAATCTTCTACCTTGTTTTCACTAAAAAATAAAGATAGATTTCCAATAGGTTTCTCCGCTATTGCAGCTAAGTTTTTGGTTAGAGAACCAATTGCATACTTCTTATCTTGAATTGATTTCATTGCTAAGACATCTGAATCTGCCCCTTCTTTTACCATTGAAATATTTACAGAATTCTTTGGATTTTGGACAATAATAATAAATTCTTTAATTGCTTTTACTTTACCTACACTCCAATAAGGAAAATGCTCTTGTTTTAAATCTAATTGCAGTTGAGCCTGAGCATCAGGACTGACAGTTTGTTGCTTGAACCGATGCCATTCGTTAGGGAATTCTTGACGAATATTAAATAATCGTACATTACCCCCTTCGGTAAGCAGTGTCTTTATTGATTCTACTGCACCTTTTGCTAATAACCCTCCAGCGGCACGAGATGTATATTTCATGTGCAAAATGACATCTGAAATGGTTTCATAGTCAAATTGTCTAAATTCGGCAGGTAATTCCAATTGCCATTCGCTGATAACGCCACTGCCTTCGAATGGCAAATAGCGTTCATCACGTAAATTTGTTTCAAATAAGCCACTATCATTTTGAGCGGAACTGGTTACGATAGATTGGATACTACTGAAATTACTACTAAATCGTTCATCCTCTAAGCCAGTTGAAGAGTATCCATCCCCAACGGTTGTTTTAGTACGAATACTACTTTTGGTCAAAGTAAGCGTACAATGAACACCCGTATAAGGACCTGTAATACAAGGGATAGTTACAGCAACTGTCTTAATTCGACGAAAATAATGTCCAGCAGCATCCATGTCAAAAGCAGTTTCAGGTACGGCAAAGGTACAACTACCTTTAGTCCGAAGGTCGAAAAGAGCGTTAGGATTGATTTGTAAAAGACTAATATGTTTGGTCATTTCATACTCCCGCTTATTAAGGTCAAAATAAGCCATTTCCATTTTTTTGAGGTCGAAATACAATTTTTCACCTGCCAGTAAGCCTTCTTTACCTGCCAAATAACTGGGTTGTATGTAACTCAGCGTTGGATCACCCAACTCCCTTTGAAGAGAACGCTCTGCTTTTTTAGCCGTCTCAATAGCAAATTGGTAGTATTGACCATAAAGCCCCTTTACCTCACGTTTCATCCAAACATAAAAATCTTTGGTAGAGAATTTGCGTAAGCCACCGTCTAATTTTTCTCCCTCTAAAAAGCGTCTTACATCTTTGGCGTTCTTGATTTGTTGTTGCTGGTTTCGCCATTCTCTTTCAGCAATATGTTCTCGTATTTGAGCAGCACGAAGCTGTTTGAACATTTGAGTAATTTCACCAGCAGCATTGTTGCTTTGAAAAGCCCAATCTTGCTCACGGCGTGCATAAGAGCCAATTTTTGCAGCATTACCAGCTTCATACGTTTTTCTATCTGAAACTGCTGATGCAACATTTGCAGCAAACTGAGCCAATTGTCCAAGGTTGAACCCTCCATAATCAGCATTACCTCCTAAACCCCAAAAATGAAATTTTATGCCAAATTGGGGCAAAAGAGAAATAGCTTGCCCTCCTAAGCGAATACCTTGAACTATATCTTGTA
This sequence comes from Cytophagales bacterium, assembly GCA_043760595.1. Lineage (GTDB taxonomy): Bacteria > Bacteroidota > Bacteroidia > Cytophagales > Spirosomataceae > Arcicella. The sequence goes on along the minus strand of JAYUOX010000093.1, from coordinate 2,406 downwards.
AATCTCTCGCTTCACCCAACTTCTCTAACTCTTGATTTTCAAAACTACTAACAATTTTACCCTGAGATTCTTCTAAATCTCTTGAAATATCCACATTTATATTTCGTAAGTCGATTTGTGATTCTTTGGATTTAAATTTAAAATTTTTTAGTAACCCATCTTCCTCTAAGGCTTCAATTTCTGGTAATTTTATATCTTCATCTTTTTTCCCCAATAATTTTTCGTAATAAGCATACCGATTAAAAGCATTGCCGATATTTTGTTCGATACCTTCTCTATTTTTAATAGATTCTTGCCATTGTGCATATCTAACAGCTTCGCTTAAATTTAGTAGTTGTTCTTCATGTCTTGCACGTAAAAGGGATATGGTTTCATTATCTTCTTTTTCAAAAGCAGAAAGGAGGTTATTCCCAAGCGATTTAACTTCTTGGCATAATTCAATCGCTTTTTGTAATAAAAGGTTAAACCGTACTAAGGGCATGGGAGTATTTAATCCATTCACAACTGAAGAAATATCTAAACCAGAAGCAGCCGCTTTTGCTAACAAACCTGGGTCAATTGGCGGGTCAAACAAGGGCAATTGTCTGAATATGCCTTGTAAGTTGAGACTATTTCTAATTTTATATAGACGGTCAGCGGCAGTGTCCCAATATGCCATTAATTTTTCGTTACGAGGTACACAAAAATATAAAGCCGTACCAATACCTGTTATAGCAGCTAATTTATCAGTAGCTTCGGAAGCACTTGGAAGTGTCGTTAAATCAAAGAGTATATCATTTTCAATCTGTACTGTGGGGCTTGAAAATTCATTGTTCTTTGAACGAATGCTGTTGTAGGTTTGAGGTTGTATATTTCCCTTTTTAGGAACTGCCTGTGGGCGAGGTCCTAAAATATTAGCAGCAACAACATAGAGTTGCATGGCTTCATTTATGGTTTCCCCCGTGTCTTGAGCAAACAAAAAATCACCCCATGCGAAGAGATTATCTAAATATGCCATAACAGCCTTGTACATATAAGCTGTTTGGCGATAACGAGCAACAATATGCGGTCGGAAAGGAGTATCTTTCCACGCAGATATACTATCAAGGGTTTCTTTATACAGTTTTAAATCTGTTTGGGTGGATAAATTCACCAAAACTTCTTCTATTTTCTCAATCTGTTTTTGGTGAAATGGACGCACCTTCCAAAAGCGGTCAGGTGTAGGACCATCACTATCATCCGTAGGGTCAAAAATAAAATGAAACCACTGTTGAGCTTCAGCATATCGTTGATTTTTACTTAGTTGTAAGGCAATTGTCAGCGGTATATGATAGAACAGCTCCCAATTATACACTGAATATGCCCCGCCACTGCTAAAATCAAGGTCTTTAACAGGAAGTGGGCGTGTTACAAAAACCCCAGATTTGAAACTTTCAGCTTGATCGGCATTGGGTAGTAAGGTTGGCTCAGAAGCAGGTTCATAAGTATCATTAAAAAAATCTTCATATAGCCTTGGGCGGGGCAGAAGTTTACCATTAGGACCTGTTATTGTTTCACCTTTTTTATATTCTGTGTCAGCATCTTGCAATCCTTTTACTGATCGTTGAATTAATTTTTGGATTAAACTATCCACATAGGGATGAAAGTGAGTGTTAAAGGTATATTCAACGGCTCTCCTTTTAGTTATCAAATGCTTTTGAAAATGTACTTCTTTCCAGTATCCACGAGTTAGATTTTGATAATTCAAAATCTGATTATCAAATATGCCATGTATGCGTATTAGATTATACTTAGCCATGATTATTATCTTTTAATGAGGTTAAAATCCTCGGTTAGTAAAATTTTTATTGAGTAAACCACCTAAATTGCCCGTATTAATATTACCAGCATTAAAACCAATCGAATCAAACCCTTTTTTAGTGGCTACTGAAAATCCATCATTGCTTGAAAGTATCTTCGATACGTCTGAGAGACTGGATTGGGTCGTTCCGATGGGCAGTACCCAATCTTTACCTATCCCAGATATGACATTTCCTAAGTTGATGTTACCGTCATTTAAACCAGTATTTAAACTTCCAATGTCGCTTATTTTATCATTCAAAGTGGGAAATGATGCTTGAAAACGGAATACATCAGGACTGAAACCGCCTCTATCATGTATTAATACATTGCCAAACTCTACAAGTGTCTGCGGACGCATAACCCAGTCTGTTGGTTCTTTGAAATTAAATTTAACACGTGGGTCTATGGGGTCTATTCCACCAAAAGGAGTGTTTGGAGTTTTCGGCATTACAGGTTGAATATAATCCTTATACTTCGGAAATACAGGACTGATTTCTAATTTTCGAGGGTCCCATTCAATTGTACCAGGTACAAATTCAGGTATTGTCCATTCTTCCCATCTTTCAATTGTCACTTCGTCAAAAG
>JAYUOX010000092.1:0-17222 GCA_043760595.1 Cytophagales bacterium | reverse complement strand
TGAAATCTGGCTCGGGTGCTTTGTTGCATCAATTGTTCAACGGTAGATTTGCCATCGCCCAAAACTGACAGAAATTCTTTGCGGGTAACGGACGTAACTTTGCCCGTTGAAGCATCTGGATAACGGTAATACAAAACGCCCAATTCGATGTCGTAAGTAATAAATTCTTGGACGATAAAATCCTCTTGGACTTTACTTAAATATTCAACTAAATCATAATTACTATACAGTTTTTCTACCTGCGTACCTCGCTCGCCTACATCGGGTTTGCAGATGATGGGATAGACTAAATCCGCTTCGATGAGTTTGTCCACGATGCTTTTTAAATCTGTTCCTTTTTCGATAAAAATGGTCTTGGGGAGGTATTCCAAAGGGATTTGGCGGAGGATTTCCATTTTAGATTCTCCAAAAAAACCACCATAATCAATGCAAGGGTCAGCATTGGTAAAGAAAGTCAGCGAGCGAGTACGGACAGCCTGAAAAAGCCAGTAGGGGAGGAGGGGGACGTAAAACATCCACCAAGTCCAGTATTCAAAATTGGTTAATTTGATGAGCCAAAGGGGCAAGCGTAATTTATTCATACAGTAAAATTACGTAGAAAAGAGGATTGGCGGATGTCGGGAGGAGGACAGTTTTTCAAATGGCTTGTCATTGCGAGGTACGAAGCAATCTGTTGGATTGATGAAAAAAACTGAGTTTTTATATAGTTTACTACGGGATGTAAGGGTACAATAGGTTTCCAATCTGTTAATGGAGTCCGATGAACAGGTTGGAAACCTATTGTACTTTTATTCCCGTATAAATCATAGTTGAACCAAAACTGTAAATGCCTGTCATTGAGAGCGAAGCATGGCAATCTTTTAACTCACTGGCAAATGCTTTCAAACTCCTTTCCATCAATCCAACAGATTGCTTCGTACCTCGCAATGACATCCATTTATAATTTTTAAAACCTATCACCGCAAAATCCGCACAGGAACTCCCGAAAAAGCCGAGTTCCCCGTCAATTCATCAATCAATAAATCATCGGTTAAATCGTTCAAACTTACTCCTGCGTGAGCCACCGCAACGTCCAATTGTACGCCCTTGCGAGCGTGTCCAAAACCGTGCGGAATACTGACTACATTTGGCATGATTTCGTCCGTGATTTCTACGGCAATTTCTATCTTTCCGACCCTTGACTCGATTTGTACTTTTTCCAGATTAACGATGCCACGATTTGCCGCTGTTTCGGGGTGAATCATGAGCGTACAGCGGTCTCGCCCTTTCACTAATCTTTCTGAATTGTGCATCCATGAATTGTTGCTTCGGAGGTGTCTTCTTCCGATTAATTGAAGGTCAAATTTAGTGTTTTCTGAATCTTTCAATAATTTTTGAAAGTTTAAATTTACTCGCTCTAAATCATTCAAAAGTAATTCAGGAATAATGTTAATCTCTTGATTATCAGTTAATAACTTTTCTTTCAAACATGGGCGTAACGCTCCCAAATCTTCTCCGTGGGGATTATCTTTGAGTTTTTGGAGGGTCAATCCGTCTTTTCCGTAAGGTCCAAACTGCATTGCCATTTCCAATTTCTCTTCGGGATTTTTAGGGGCTGGAATCTCTGCTCCTTCTTCCGAAATTAAGCGATTTCTTATCTCTTCAAATATCTCCCAATCGTGGCGTTGATTATTGTCTTTTTCAAATAATGGTTCTGAATATTTTGCGGTATTTCGGACTGATAAATTATAGAATGCCAAGTCGTAATGGGCTACTTCCAAACCAGTAGTTGGTGGCAAAATTATATTGGCGTGGCGAGTAGTTTCATTGATAAAAATATCTACCGAAACCATATAGTCGAGACCCTCCAAAGCGGTGTCTAATTGTGTGCCATTAGATGTACTCAACACAGGATTTCCACAAGCCGTAAACATGGCTTTTATACCACCCGCCAAAATATCTTCGCCCATTGCCGAGACGGGTAATTCACCGTCAAATTCTGGTAATTTTCTGACGGCGGATTGGTAACGGTTGAAGTAATTTTCGCCTCTTTTTGCTCGTCCCCAAAGGTCAAAGGCGGGTTGGGTAAACATGGCTCCACCCTCAGAATCCATGTTGCCCGAGAAAATATTGATACAATTTATCAACCACTGACACACACCCCCGAAGGCTTGTACACTCACGCCCATACGTCCATACACGACGGCACTTTTAGCGGTCAGAATGTCGTGAACAAGGTTTTTGATGGTTTCTACGGGTATTCCTGTGATGTTTGAAACGGCTTCGGGTGTGTAGGACTGGATGGCGGATTTGAGTACCTCACCCCCCAACCCCCTCTCCTTTATGAGAGGGGGGGTATTCGTCCGAATTTTCGTCGGCTTGCTCCCCCTCTCTTCAAGGAGAGGGGGGCTGGGGGTGAGGTTTAAAATTTCGTTCAAAATCGCCAACAACAAATACACGTCCGTTGCGGGTTTGATAAAAATATGTTGGTCGGCGATTTTGGCGGTTTCGGTTTTTCTTGGGTCAATTACTACAAATTTCCCTCCTCTTTTTTGAATTGCCTTCAAACGATTTGCTACATCAGGAACGGTCATCATCGAGCCGTTGGAAGCCAATGGATTTCCACCAATAATCAACATAAAATCAGTGCGGTCAATGTCTGGGACGGGTAATAAAAGTGGATGTCCGAACATTAATGACGATACAAAATGATGAGGCAATTGGTCGGCGGAAGTGGCTGAGAAGCGGTTTTTTGTTCCCAAAGCCCTCAACAAGGCAGGGGCAGCCAAGAGTGTTCCAGAGTTATGAACCGAGGGATTGCCTTGATACACGCCCACGGCATCCTTACCATGTTGGGCTTGAATGGCTCTGAGTTTTGATGCGACTTCATCGAATGCTTCGTTCCAAGATATGGTTTCCCAACCTGTTTCGGTTCTTCTGACGGGTTGTTTCAGTCGGTTTTTGTCCAAGTAAATATCTTTGAGACCTACGGCTTTTGGGCAGATGTGTCCACGAGAGAAAGGGTCTTTTTTGTCGCCGTTGATGGTCAATATTTCGTTGTGTTCATTGACCGTAATTTCTAAACCACAGATGGCTTCGCAAAGATTGCAAGCACGGTAATGAGTACGGACGTTTGTTGATGGATTCATATTTGTTGATGGAATAATTTAAATATAATTAGGTGTTAGGTTTTAGGGGTTGGGGGTTAGTTTTACAACTCGCTATTAATCAGCAAATTACAACATATTCACACAACTCTTTTCCTAACAGATACTTGGACTTGAAATTACGTAAAATAATTGAATTTTGGTATATAGTTTTTCTCCATTACTGACTGATTTAGCGTTCTTTAAAAAATCACTTGATACGAAAAACGCCCATACAACATTGGTGAAGAAGGTGTACTAAGTCTTATTTGTAGTATTGTGCTTTATAAATGGATTACTCCATATTTTAACCGTATAATAAGAAATACAATAGTGAAGACAACGCTCAAATTTTGTGTGTAGTATTGCATCATCAATGGGTAAAATCCTGTACAATTTTACCGTATAATAAAAACAACCATGATGAAGATTTATTATTTGGTATAGTTTGTAATATTGTATCTCCTTAGAAATGAGGGATTTATAACAACAATAGTACAGATTAACAACAGTAGTATAGATTAATACAGTAAATTGAAAATTATTTATGATAACACATTGCCATAACACACTCCAAGATAACAAATCCTTTCTTATCCGACAGCCATCTTCTGATTAAGATATGGTTGTTTCTAATTGCTCAAAGGAAAAAATTAATAGTTAGTACCGAATCACCCTGGTTTACAGCAACCACTCAAAAATTAAAAAACAAAATCACAATGCCTTTTCGTAATGAATGGGCGTATGTGTGTATGACTTCTTATTGCCAAAAAATACATTAACACAATAAAATAAAGCTATTACGATGAAACCACTCTACCAAGATTTTTTGACGGTTGCTCGAAATATTGTCGAAGCCAAATATGACGATGAATCATTTGGTTGTCCTACCCTTTGCGAAGAACTCAAAATGAGTCGCTCGCACGTACACAGAAAGTTAATTGAGGCCTTTGGGCTTTCATGTTCGGAGTATATCCAACAAGTTAGGCTCGAAAAAGCCAAAGAATTATTACTAAATACCAACCATTCGATTTATGAAGTGGCGTTTAAAGTTGGTTATTCAGATGCCAATTATTTTAGCCGTTCTTTCTCAAAAATCTACGGTTTTCCTCCCTCACAGTGCCGACAAATTTCGGCTTAATTATATATCACAAAGTCAAAATCATTATCACTTAATTTATTATTCTTTATGAAAACACAATTACTGTGTTGGGGCGACCCAACCACAAATAACTTTGTCGATAGACCAAGTATATTTAAGCCTTTAAGGTTTTTGCTATTGTTTTTGATGTTTGGGTTGGTGGCTCAGGTGGGGTTTGGGGCGACTGATAAGCCAAGTGGAGGTAAACCGAGAGTTGTAAAAATTGCTCGAACAATACCAACAATCATAACTCAACCTGCGAGTGTAGCTGTAACTTACGGGCTTCCTGCTACTTTCACGGTTACAGCTTCGGGGATAGGTTTGACTTACCAGTGGGAGGAAGGAACATCAGCTTCTGGACCGTGGACTACGCTTAACAATGTAGCTCCATATTCAGGAACGACAACGGCAACTTTAACACTTACAAAGCCGTCAGTAGCGTTGAGTAGCAGATTTTATCGTTGTACTGTTACAGAATCGTCTTCTGGTGATGCTATTACGACTGATGAAACTTCACAATTGACGGTTAATAAAAAGACTTTGACCACAACAGGAGCAAGCGTTACGTCTCCTATAACGTATAATGGAAGTGCAGCCGCCACCATCACAGGAGCAACATTGGTAGGGATTATCTCACCTGATGTTGTGAATATTTCTAATTTAGGCGTAAGTGGCAGTGGAACATTTGCAGATGCAAACTGGGGTGTTGGAAAATCGGTAACAGCAGTTTTAACATTAGGCGGTGCTGCCGCTGGGAATTATATGCTAACACAGCCAACGGGTTTGACTGGTACTATTGATAAGAAAGTATTAACCGTAATAGGTGCCGTAGTTACAAGTCCTAAAACATACAATGGAAATGATGTAGCACTTATTACAGGAGCATTATTATCAGGCGTAGTTTTTCCTGATGTAGTTTCAGTAAGTGGTGGAGGAACTTATGCAGATGCCAATGTAGGAACAGCCAAACCAGTAACAGCCGCCTTAGTTTTAGGTGGTGGAGGTGCTGGGAACTATACATTGACACAACCAACGGGTTTGTCAGGAGACATTGTAGTCAAAGCCTTGACTGTAACAGGTGCAGTAGTTACAAGCCCTAAAACATATAATGGAAATGATGTAGCATTTATTACAGGAGCATTATTATCAGGCGTAGTTTCTCCTGATGTAGTTTCGGTGAGTGGTGGAGGAACTTATGCAGATGCCAATGTAGGAACAGCAAAACCAGTAACAGCCGCCTTAGTTTTAGGTGGTGGAGGTGCTGGGAACTATACATTGACACAACCAACGGGTTTGTCAGGAGATATTGTTACCAAAGTATTAACCCCATCAATCACAGCAAGTAACAAACTATACGATGGTAGCCAAACAGCAAATTTACTTACTCAAACAGTTGCAACGGTGGTAAGTGGTGAGACTGTAACATTGATAGTAGGTACTTCTGTTTTCGATACTAAAAATGTAGGTACTGGAAAAACTGTTACCGCAACAGGTTTAACACTTGGTGGAGGAGATGCAGGGAATTATGTATTGAGTGCAACCACGGCAACAACTACGGCTAATATTACAGCCATTCTGCTTACAGTTATAGCGAATAATCAAGTAGCTTGTCAAAATGCAACGTTCACGTTTTTAGGAACAGAATTTACGTCTCCAACAACGCCACTACCTTTGTCAGAAGCAGTAGCGGGTGTAACACTAACCTTCTCAGCAGGTACAGCAACAGCAGGTACATTCCCAATCGTTCCAAGTGCAGCAACGGGTACGGGAGGATTCATGGCGAGTAATTATAATATTACTTATACCGATGGGACATTTACAGTAAACCCAGCCGCCTCAACTGCCCTTGCGGGTTCAGATGTAACAATTTGTCCATCAACACCTACAACATTGACAGGGAATTTCCCAACAGTAGGAACTGGTACATGGACACTTATTACATCAACAGGTCAAACTGGAACATTTAGCAATATAAATTTAGGGACTTCTACTTTCACGCCACTAAGCGGTGTAGGAGTTTATAAACTTAGATGGTCTATTCTTGCAAGTCCAAACTGTAATCCTAATTCTGATGATGTTGAGATTACTTCGTTGGATGTTACAAAACCAGTAATCACAGCAAGCAGTTTACCAACTATTACGGTAAATGCAAATACGGGCGTTTGTTCAGCAGACTTGGTAACAGTTACAGGTAATACTAATTACAAATCAGCAGCAGCGGCAAACTTAGCCAAAGCAACTTACGCCACAGATAACTGTGCGGTGAACCTTATTTCTAATGATTTTGGTTCTTTGATATTCCCATTGAGCGTAGGAACACACAAAATCACTTGGACGGTAACGGATTTTGGTGGAAATACAAGTTTGCCTTATGAGCAGATGATTGTGGTGGTGGATAATCAAGCACCAGTAAATACTTTACCAACGCTTGCAAATCCATACAATGTGGATGCAGGTTTATGTACGGCTTCATTGAGTTTACCCGCAACCGCAACGGATAATTGTTCGGTAACTTCAATCGTCTATAAAGTAGGAGCTACTGTAATTACGTTCCCTTATTTATTTCCAAAGGGTTCAACAATAGTAGAAGCAACTTCAAGTGATGCAGCGGGTAACACAGACGCAGATACTTATACAGTTATAGTTGTGGATAATCAAGCACCTATTAATACGTTACCAACGCTTGCAGCCACATACAACGTAGGTGCAGGTTTATGTACGGCTTCATTGAGTTTGCCAGTAACCGCAACGGATAATTGTTCAGTAACTTCAATAGTTTATGAAGTAGCAGGTTCTCCAATTACATTCCCTTATTTGTTTCCAAAGGGTTCAACAACGGTAAAAGCAACATCAAGTGATGGAACAAACACAGATATAGATACTTATGTAGTTGTGGTGGTGGATAATCAAGCACCTGTGAATACGTTACCAACGCTTGCAGCCACATACAACGCAGGTGCATCATGTACAGCTTCATTGAGTTTGCCAGTAACAGCTACTGATAATTGTTCTGTTACTTCAATAGTCTATAAAGTAGGAGCTACTGTAATTACGTTCCCTTATTTATTTCCAAAGGGTTCAACAATAGTGGAAGCAACTTCAAGTGATGCAGCGGGTAATACTGACGTAGATACTTATACAGTTGTGGTTGTGGATAATCAAGCACCTGTGAACACGTTACCAACTATTGCAGCCACATACGATACGGATGCAACTTTGTGTACGGCTTCATTGAGTTTACCAGTAACGGCAACGGATAATTGTTCAGTAACTTCAATAGTTTATGAGGTATCAGGTTCTCCAATTACATTCCCTTATTTGTTTCCAAAGGGTTCAACAACGGTAAAAGCAACATCAAGTGATGGAACAAACACAGATGTAGATACTTATGTAGTTAATGTAATAGATGCTGAGAAACCTAAATTCACTTTGACAACGCTTGCACCAATTAATGTTAATGCAGATGCAGGTGTTTGTACATATGCAAGTAGTCAATTAACAGTACCTGCAACAACTGATAACTGTACATCGCCAGTAGTAGCAGTAGCAAGTCCAGCAAGTTTAGTAGCTGGTCCGAATAACGTTACGTGGACAGTTACAGACGCAGCGGGTAATGCTGAAATTAAAATACAAGTTGTTACCGTAGTTGATGCTGAGAAGCCTAAATTTACTTTGGCAACGCTTACAGGAATCAATGTTAATGCAGATGCAAATACTTGCACTTATGCAAGTAACCAATTAATACCTCCTTCAACAACTGATAACTGTACAGCATCGGTAGTAGCAGTAGCAAGCCCAGCAAGTTTAGTAGCAGGTGCAAATACTGTTACATGGACTGTTACGGACAACGCTGGTAATGTTGAAACTAAGCAGCAGGTCGTAACCGTAGTAGATACTCAGAAACCAAAGTTCACTTTGCTATCGCTTGCAGGAGTTACTGTTAGTGCAGATGCAGGTGTTTGTACGTATTTAAGTAGTCAATTAACACCTCCTGCAACAACTGATAATTGTACATCGCCAGTAGTGGCAATAGCAAGCCCAGCAAGTTTAGTAGCTGGTGCTAATAACGTTACATGGACAGTTACAGATGCAGCAGGTAATGTTGAAACTAAAATACAGGTTGTTACCGTAGTTGATGCTGAGAAACCTAAATTCACTTTGGCAACCCTTCCAGCAATTAGTAAAAATGCAGATGCAGGTGTTTGTACTTACGCAAGTAGTCAATTAACGCCTCCTGCAACAACTGATAATTGTACATCGCCAACTTTGGCAGTGGCAAGTCCAGCAAGTTTAGTAGCGGGTGCAAATAATGTATTATGGACAGTTATTGATGCAGCGGGTAATTCTGAAAGTAAGACGCAAGTGGTTACAGTGGTTGATACACAAAACCCAACATTCACTTTTGTCCCTGCGGCTTTGACAGTCCCCGCCAACAATGCAGGTTGTACAGCATTAACATCAACTGTAACATTAGGAACGGCAACAGCAACTGATAATTGTGGTACTGCAAATATTACCAACAATGCCCCAGTAGCTTTCCCAATCGGAAATACAACCGTAATATGGACTGTTACTGACGGTGCAGGTTTAACGGCAACCGCAACCCAAACAGTTACCGTTACCAACCCAATCACCCTACCAACCCCAACCATCACCCAAGTAATTGGCTGTAACGGTGGATTTAACGGTAGCTTGACGGCAACTGCAACGGGTGGCTCTGGATTTACTTACGCATGGACAGGTCCAAATGCTTATGCAAGCACAGGAGCAAATGTAAATGGTTTAGGTGCAGGTACTTATAATGTTACTGCCACTGCAAGTACAGGTTGTACCGCTACGGCAAGTATCGTTTTGACAGAGCCAGCTGCTTTAACTTTCTCGCTTACAAAATCAAGTTATAACGGTGCTGATATTTCATGTGATAACTCAACGGATGGAACGGTAACAGTAGCAAGTCCAGTAGGTACAGGTTTAGTTTCAACTTACCAATACCAAATCAGACCATTTGGTGGTACGTTTGGAGCATTCCAAACCAATGCAACATTCACAGGTTTGGCTGCGGGTAAATACGAAGCAAGATTCAAAGATCAAAACGCTTGTATTTCTATCATTAAGGATATTACATTGGTTGCCCCTACGGTAGTTGTCCTAACAGCAAACGGTACGGATGTAACTTGTAACGGAGCAAATGATGGTAAAATCACCGCCTCAGCAACGGGTGGAACTTTACCTTATGTTTTTGCTTATAAATTGACATCAGCATCAAGCTATACTACGGGAACAAGCCCAATCACAGGATTAGCCCCAGGTACGTATGATGTGAAAGTTACGGATGCCAATGGTTGTATGAAAACTGCCCAAATCATAATCATCCAACCAGCAGCTTTAACAGCAACTACTACGCAAGTCGATGTTAAATGTTTCGGAGCTTCAACGGGTTCAGTTAATTTGACAGTAGCGGGTGGAAATACTCCTTATGCTTATGCTTGGACGGGAGTAGGAGGATTTGCTTCATCGATAAAAGATATTAGTTCATTGTCAGCAGGTGCTTATTCAGTTACAATTACGGATGCAAAAAGTTGTACGGCTACCGCTACGGTAAACGTTATGCAACCAACCGCAGCAATCGCCATTACTTCAACGGCAACGAATGTAGGTTGTTTTGGAGCATCAACGGGAGCAATTAATTTAGGCGTAACGGGTGGAACAACGGCTTATGCCTACGTTTGGACTGGACCAGCATCGTTTACAGGAGCAACCACAAAAGACATAACGTCTTTATCAGCAGGTACTTATAACGTAACGGTAACGGATAATAATCTTTGTGTAGCAACTGCCTCAGTAACAGTAACGCAACCAACGGCAGGTCTTACTCTTAATACAACACCAACAAACATAGCGTGTTTTGGTGGAACAACAGGGGCGATTGATTTAGCAGTAACGGGTGGTACAAGTCCAAATACTTACGCATGGACTGGACCAGGTACATTCACTGCAGCGACAGAAGATATTAGTAGTTTAGCATTTGGTACATACTCAGTAATTGTAACCGATGCCAACAGTTGTAGTGCAGCCGTAACGGTAACTTTAACCCAACCAACAGCGGGAGTAACTACCACTGCAACCGCAACGGCAGTAGCTTGTTTTGGAGATGCGACGGGTGCAGTAAACCTTGCAACTGCTGGTGGTACAAGTCCATATACATACTCGTGGGCAGGTACAGGAGGATTTACCGCAACTACTCAGAATATCAGTTCATTAACGGCAGATACATACATGGTAACGGTATTAGATGCCAATGGTTGTACCGCAACAGCAGTAGCAACGGTTTCACAACCAAATGCCGCTCTTGTCTTATCAACTACGGCAATAACTAATGTATCATGTAATGGAGGAAGTAATGGGTCTGTAACATTTGGAGTAACTGGCGGAACGTCTCCGTGGGGATTTAGCTACAAATTATCAACAGCTACGACATTCACGACAGCGATTATACCTCCACTTACAGGATTATCAGCAGGAACGTATGATTTGAAAGTAGTAGATGCTAATAATTGTGAGAAAATGATAACCTTCACCATCACTGAGCCAACCGCTATTAATGTAATAGCAACGGGTGTACCATTGATTGGTTGTGCAGGTTCACAAACGGGAGTAATTAATACAACGGTAACGGGTGGTACAGGTGCAAAAACCTACTTGTGGTCAGGACCAAGTGGTTATACAAGTACAATGGCAAGTCCAACTACTTTATTTGCAGGAACTTATAACTTAGTTGTAACGGATGCAAATAGCTGTACCGCAACTGCCAGCGTAACATTAATTGACCCACCAGCAATTACTTTATCTTCTGTAAAAACAGATGTTAAGTGTAACGCAGGGAGTGATGGAACAATTACAGTTACAGTTACGAATGCAGGACCAACGGATAAATACAGATTCAAAATAGACGGAGGATCATTTGTACCAACTTTAACCATCGCATCGCCCTATACTTTCACAGGATTGTCGGCAGGTTTGCATTCGATTGATGTACAAAATGCAGCGGGTTGTGTTTTCTCAGGAAATAACCCTGGGGATGAGCTGAAAGTAACTTTGACAGCACCAACAGCATTAGTAGCAAACGCTTCAAAAGTAGATGTAACGTGTGTAGGGGGTAATACAGGAACTGCCACAGCAGCGCCAACAGGAGGAACATTACCTTATACTTACGCATGGACGGGAGCGGCTTCGTTTACTTCAACTACGCAAAATCTTACTGCATTAACAGCAGGAACGTATAACGTAACAGTAACAGATGCAAATAGTTGTGTAGCAACGGCTTCGGTAATAGTAGGAGAAACAAATGCTCTTCCAACGGTAACAGTTTTACCAACAACGGTAATCTTGACCTGTGCCAATTCAACGGCAAGTATCATTGCCAGTGGAGCAGATACCTACTCATGGTCAGGACCAGCTTCGTTTACAACTGCCACGGCAAGTATCTCATTAACAGGTACTTACATCGTTACGGGAACATCGACAGCAGGTTGTACGGCAACGGCAAGTGTAGTAATTACGGAAGATAAACTTGCTCCAACAGTAACGGCATCATCTGCAATCGCTATCTTGACTTGTGCAACACCAACAACGACCATAACCGCAGGTGGAGCAGATACATACTCGTGGACTGGACCAAATAGTTTCTCAGCCTCAACAATGGCAGCAACTATCACAGAAGGAGGTACTTACACAGTAATCGGAACATCAACGGCAAATGGATGTACAGCAATGGCAATAGTATCAGTTACTGAAAACAAAGCAACGCCAACTATGACGGTAACGCCAACGGCATCCGTATTGACTTGTGCTAATCCAACTACGACCATCACAGCAAGTGGAGCAGATACGTATTCTTGGACAAGAGCAGGAGGAGGTTTCACATCAACAATGGCAACGGCAAGTATTACAACAGCAGGTACTTACACCGTTATCGGAACAAATACAGCGAGTGGATGTACGGCTTCGGCAAGCGTAGTGATTACAGAAGATAAAGTAACGCCAACGGTTACAGTATTACCAACGACAGCTATTTTAACTTGTGCAAGTCCAACGACAAGTATCACGGCTTCGGGTGCAGATACGTATTCGTGGAGTGATGGAGCATCATTCTCTTCTACTACTAATCCTGTAAGTATTTCAGCAACGGGTACTTACACAGTCGTAGGAACATCATCTGCGAATGGATGTACAGCAATGGCAACGGTAGTAATTACTGGAAACACAATTGCACCAACGATTGTAGTAACGCCAACCACGGCGGTATTGTCTTGTACAATTCCAACCACAACCATTACGGCAAGTGGGGCAGATTCTTATTCATGGACAGGTACGGGAGCATTTACTGCAAACACAGTGGATGCAATCATTTCAGCAGCAGGTACTTATACAGTAGTAGGAACATCAACGGCTAATGGTTGTACAGCTTCGGCGAGTGTAGTAATTACAGAAACTAACGTAACACCAACGGCTACCATTACAGGTTCGCTTACGGTATGTGCAAACTCGCCAATCAGTTTGACGGGTACAGGCGGAGGAACTTATCAATGGTCTGGTCCAAATAATTTCTCAGCTACAACCTCGGCAATTAATATTGCGAATGCTACTGCCACAGAAGCAGGAGTATATATGCTAACTGTTTTAAGTTCAACGGGTTGTACTGCCACAGCATCTGCAACGGTAACGGTAAATACAACAATAGCAGTACCAACAATCACCCCACCAGCCGCACCAATTACGGCGGGTAGTAGTATCACCTTAACAGCCACAGGTTGTTCTGGAACGGTAAAATGGTACAGAGTCATTGGAGGAGCAGAGGTTACGATGCCAGTAACCAATGTGTTATTCAATACTTCAATTGTTGCTAAATGTGAAACAGCAGCGGGATGTTTGAGTGATGCTTCGAGCAGTGTAGAAGTAATTGTTACAGATAGCTTTGTGTTCAGCGTGGTAACGGGTGATTGGGAAAATCCAGCGACATGGTCAACGGGTCGTGTACCAACGGTATTCAATCATGCTATCATCTCGGCTAATCATACAGTTACCGTCAATGATGCTACTCCAACAGCGAAGAAGGTTGAGTTACAAGCTGCTTCAATACTCAATTATGCAACTGGTGCACCAACGGCAAAATTGACATTAGGCAGTCTGTAAGATTTTAGATTAGGTTAGCTAAATAGATAGATGTTCGTATTTCGATGCTCGATATTAGGAGTTTAATTGCTTGAAAATAAACAATTTACAGTAATAATATAGCGACGTTTAAATAGGATTGACTACTTATGTGAAACGGTTGGTAATCAACGAATTACCAACCGTTAGCATAAACATTGTAAGGAATTAATAGCATAAGTACACGTTGGTAGTTAGTTCTTGGGTTACGTAGTTTTCTGATTAGTAGCGGATTACGACACTAACCCCCAACAACTAAATCCTAACACCTACTTACATCCCACCAATTTATCCATTATCTCGATGAAAACTTATGTACAAAAAGGAGATGAATCTCTTTTGATAATAAATCATAAAACATTAAAAAAAGTATTAGTCAATAACGTCGTTCTATTGAAAGGAGACGTAAACTATACCACATTTCATTTACTCCACGGCAGAGAAAGAATGGTTGCCAGAAGTATAAAATTCTTTGAAAAATTCTTGGAAACCCACGGTTTTCTGCGAGTGCATCGCTCGTTTATGGTGAATCCCAATTACATCCAACAATACAACCAAGAGAAAGAAAGCCTGACTATGAAAAACGGGCAAGAGGCAAGTATTTCGAGGAGGAGGAAATATACTTTGGGGAGTTTGGTGGCGTAGGATTTTGGAATTTTCAAAGAACCAATAATTTCAAGCAAAAAAGCCTTTCCAAGAGATTGGAAAGGCTTTTTTTGCTTTATGTCTTCCCCTTCCAAGAAATCATTAATACCCCTCCTAAAACAATAAATGTCCCCACGATTTGCCATGAATTGATGATTTCGCCTAAGAAAATATTTGCCATAATTATCGTAGCAATCGGTCCGATACTGGCAATAATAGAGGTATTTCCTGAGCCTATTCTTTTGATGCCTTCCGAAATCATGAAGGACGGAATCACCGTCGTAAACACCGCCATCACGATTGAAAGCCAGTAAACCTCTGACTGATAGGCAAATAAGTTGCCGCCAACTGAAATAGAATAATGAACAATTACCATGACGGTTGAAATCAGCATGGCGTAGCACGTAAATCGTAAAGCCCCCACTTTGGGTATCATCTCGCCCGATCCAATCAGATAAATGGCGTAGGTCAATGAACTCAAAAATATCAAACTCGAACCGATGATTAAGTCTTTTTGCATACCCATTCGTAAGTCAGGCACGAAGGCAAAAGCAACGCCCATGTAGGTAATCGCAAGGGCAAAATACTGGATTTTATGAATGGTTTTTTTGAGAAAAATAGCGGATAAAATCACCACCAAAGTAGGATAAATGAACAGAATCAGTCTTTCTACGCTGGCTGTGATATAACTCAAACCCCAAAAATCAAAGAAGGAAGCCAAGTAATAACCCACTAAGCCGATAAACAACATCCAAGCCCATTCTTTGTCTGTTAATTTTGGGACCTCGCTTTGTTTTCTATTCTGAAAAAATAGAATAATTAGGTAAAAAGGGGCAGAAAAGAGCATTCTCAAAGCCAATAACGAAACGGTATCTACGTGATAATGAAGGTAATTATATCTGACCAATACGGCTTTCCCCGCAAAACAGATTGAACCAATGACTACTAAAATTGCTCCGATGAGATATTTAATTTGTGGTTTTTGCATGGACTAATTTTCTTTGATTTACGGAAGCCTTCGGTAAAACCGAAGGCTTCCGTCTGAAATACTTGAACATTTTTAGTAAGTATTTTCACAAAAAAAACCTCTCCAAATCATTGGAAAGGCTTTTTCAATTGATACTTACAAAGATAACTATTTTATGATTATACAAAAACCTCACTCTCCAAAGCCAAGAAATTAACTAATTCCGAAGACCTATTGAACATCGGGAAAATTTTGACTCTACATAAATACGATTCTCCGTTTTTTCGATAATTGGTCAGGACGGTATCTATAAATTCCCTTTTCTCGATAGCCTCATGTATGAAGGTACGTATATTTGATTCCGTTTTTTTGCCTTGCAAGAATTTGGGCTTTTTCCCTCGGGCAAATTCGGTGGAATATCCCGTCATTTTCTCGAAACCAGCACTGGCAAAACGGATGATTTGGCGGTGGTCGGTAATAACAACGGCATTGGTACTCTTACGAAGGTGCATCTTAAAATCCGCCCATTGAGTCCACCCTTGTCGGAGAGCATATTTACAGATAATTTCGTAATCGTTTTGTGCTTCGTCTGATAGCTGAACCAGAGGAGGCATAAACTCATTCCCAATCATCAGAGGGTGTATTAAACCCAGATTGGAGAACGTGTCCATACTTACTTTTGGTGATAAATTAAAATACATAAGTTTTTGATTAACAGAAGATTAAATCAAAAGTATATAAAAAAATCCTACCAAAAAAATCTTCTGATAGGACTCATTTTATGGAACAATATTCTTGTTTTATCTTATGCTTATACGTCTTAAACAAACAACAATATACGTTTTGGGATGTCTATGTTTTGTTTTGAAAAGGGGTTTTTGAGTTCAACAAAAGTTTTTTGATTTTTTTTGAAATAAAAGGGATGAAACCCAGATTGAAAGTAGAATGCGACACAACTTGTTGAAGTTAGATTTGCCACCTTTTTTGAAAGTTGGCAAATCTGGGAACTCTAATCTCTAATTTCCCAAGTTCCTATTCTCTCAAAATGCTTCCAAAACGATGGATATGATTTATTGACTACATCGGGGTCTTCAATCACAATGTTCATTATACACGCCAGCGGAGCAAAAGCCATTGCCATTCGGTGGTCGTCGTAGGTATGAATTGACCTTGGAATATTGAGAGGGACATAAGGAAGGAGTAGGTATTTATGATTTTTTTCAATCTCGTCTAAGGTTGGTCTCATCTTTTTTATTTCAGTTCTTAGGGCAGCAATACGGTCAGTTTCTTTGACTTTCAAAGATTCGATACCTGTCAAAATAAGGGGCATTTGTCTGGCAGCGGCTATTACACAAATCGTTTGGGCAAGATCTGGACAATCCGTAAAATCCCATTCTAAGGAGAGTTTTGAATTGAATTTTGTGAGTTTAAATCCACGTCCTGTATATTCAGATTTTACCCCTAACTGGCTCATTATCTGAACAATAACCGAATCGCCTTGTAGGGAATTTTCCTTTAATCCTAATAATTCCAAACTCGAAGAATTATGTTCAGAAAGTGCCACAGCCGAAAACCAATAACTCGCCCCCGACCAGTCAGATTCGATGGCGTAGGGGACGGGTTCGTATTTTTGATGCGGCACGGTGATTGTCATATTATCCCAATCCCTTTCAACCTTAGCCCCAAACGCCTCCATTTGTTTCAAAGTCATTTCGACATAAGGTTTTGAACCTAATTCCCCCGTGATTTCTAAAATCAAACCTTGGGGTAGGAGAGGGGCAATCATCAAAATAGCCGAAATATATTGCGACGACACATCACCCCGAATCGAGAGGTGATTATTTCCCGAATAATTAAAACCTTTTATGTTCAGAGGAGGGAATCCTTCTTGACTAACATATTGAATATCAGCACCTAACGAACGCAAAGCATCCACCAAAATCCCAATCGGACGCTCGCACATACGGGGCGTACCCGTCATGGTCTTGTGCTGACCCGTGATGGCAAAATAGGCAGTCAGAAACCGCATCGTAGTTCCTGCATCAATGACATCCGCAACGGCATCATCAGAGTCCAATAGGCGAATCATCGTTTGGGTATCACGAGCTTCCGAGAGATTGGAAAGATTGTCTTT
>JAYUOX010000091.1:0-5670 GCA_043760595.1 Cytophagales bacterium | reverse complement strand
ACTTCTGGGATTTGCTTGGTTGTAGTCACTTTTGAACCCATTGGCAATTTTGCAATCAAAGGTTTGTCAATGGTCGCATCCACATAAGCCGTTACGTTCTTGCCCGACGAATTCAACCATTCTCTGATTTTAGCTTCGGTTGGGAGCGTATCCTTTTCTTTTTCAGGAGCCATTAAAATTACCGCCCGATTTTCGGTTGTAATTAAGGTGTTACTCAACGCATTAATTTCTTCTAATTTTGCACCTTCCAAGTATTTTTTCGTAAAATCAAAACCAAAATCGGGTGAAGTCATATTTTCAGTTTCCAAGAATGCTGTTACTAAACCGCCGACCAATTGCTCTGAATTTGTTTTGTCTTTTTCCTTAAACGACTTCTCTTGATTAACCATGTATTGCGTTTTTGCCCGAGCCAATTCAGAGGCAGTAAAACCAAATTTCTTAGCTCTTTCGGTTTCTTCTAAAATCGCTACTAAACCCTTTTCAACATTCGCTCCCTTCGCCACCACAAAAGAAGTGAAGGCATCCAGATTACCTAAAAATCCGCTGTAACCTGCATATCCAAACAAAAATGGAGGGTCAGCTTTTTGTGTAAGTTCCTGAATACGAGCCGATAACATTTGATTATACAAAGAACGCAACATTCCTTCACGACGGTCTTGATACGTTAAATCTTTCCGTTTTTCTTGTTTAGATAATATTTGAATTACCGTATAAGGTTGCTCCTTATCCGTTACGATGGCAACGTCCGTTCCACCCGTCAAAGGAATTTTGTATTTGGTTCTTTCCTTTGGCGTTGCGGGGTTTTGAATACTACCAAATTTCTCAATAATCATCTTTTCAACCATTGCCACATCAATATCTCCAACAACAGCAACTCCCTCTAAATCAGGACGATAGAAGTCTTTATGGAATTGTTTAAGAGTAGCATACGTAAAGTTTTTCAACACATCATCTTTACCAATTGGTAATCTTTTTGCGTATTGAGAATTATTCAAAATCACTGGAAAATACTTGTCACGCATACGAGCGTTTGCACCCTTCCCCGTGCGAGATTCTTCCAAAACCACGCCTCTTTCTTTGTCGATTTCAGAAGGGTCGAGCGTTGCATTATGAGCCCAATCTTCCAAAATTTGCATTCCTTTTTTGAAAACTTCGATAGAATCAGTCGGCACGGGCAGCATATAAACCGTTTCATCAAAACCAGTGTACGCATTCAAATCCGCCCCGAAACGAACACCCGATTTTTGGAGGAAATTTACTAATTCATTTTTTGGAAAATTCTTGGTTCCGTTAAAATTCATGTGTTCCATGAAGTGGGCAAGTCCTTGTTGTTCGTCCGTTTCCAAGACCGAACCCGCCTTGACCATCAAACGCAATTGAGCCCGATTTTTGGGTTCAGCGTTTTTCATAATATAATACTTCAAACCATTGGGAAGGACACCCGTTTTGACCCGTGAATCCATTGGGAGGGGCATTTTGCTCAAATCTTCCTGAGCCATCGTCGCAAAATTGGTGCATAAGCCCAACATCAAACCTGCGATTAGTGTAGTAATTTTTTTCATTAATAATGGAGCTTCCTACCCCTTTGGAGGCGAGTTTTTTAGGTTGTAATGTCTTGGGGGGAGACATTTAGATTAGACTGAACTAAATAATTAGTGAATTTAATAATTTTTTGGAGAATAACGATGATGGGGATTAGAAATTGTGTTCAAAACTATTAACTAAATAAATCGTTCATTGTTATTTCATTTTGGATGATAGAGGTTGAGTGTTTGTTTTTTTCAAGACCATAAGTCGTTATCATGGTCATAAAAACAGATTTTTTAGTTTTGGTAACTTCTTTGAATATACTTATTTTACTTCGTAATTTTTCTGAATATTCCTTCGTAATTACGTATTTGTCAATAGAAAATTTGGCTTCGCAAATGTTTATTACTTGGTCTCTGCGGTCAATGAGTAAGTCTATTTGTGCTGTCCTTTCTTCATTTTTACCTTTCCAAGTTGCTTCTCTTGACAATATTCCATGAATACCCAATGCTTTTTTTATTTGTTCAATATGGCTAATACACACCTGTTCAAAGGTAAATCCTTGCCATGCTCTATGAATAGGATTGTCTAATAAATTAATCCAAGCATTTTTACCACTGTATAAATCTTCTTTGATAAACTTAAAGTAGAATGCCGTGTAAAAATCTGATAATCTGTATAAAGTATGGTTGTTCTTTTGGTCTAATGATGTGTAAGAACTAATAAAACCACTTTCTTCGAGGTCAGTCAATACTTTGGTGAGTGTTCCTCCCGATGAAATATCTGACAATGCTACGATTTCGCTACGTTGTAATCCTTGGGTTTTGGTGGAGAGTATCTCAACAACTTTCTCATAAATTTCATGCTTCCGAAAGAGTGAACGATATAAATTCAAAAACTCATTTTTCAGAAAACTGTTATTGTCAAAAAATAGTGCTTGAATGTTTTGAGTTGCTGACAATTCAGGATTGATGGCATCAAGATAATACGGAATCCCCCCAACGGTCATATAGAGTTGTATGATTTGATAACGGTCAAAAACGCAATTTTTAGACTCAAAAAAATCTTCTACTTCTTGCAGACAAAAAGGGTCTATTTTCATTCTTTGCGTGATTCTGTTGTGTAATCCTCCTGGATTATTTATCAACACATTAATCATCCAAGAAGCTGCTGAACCACAAGTAATCAAAATAATATCTTTTCGATTGGTTGCCCAGCTATTCCAGAAATGTTCAAGCCCCATCATAAAATCCGAAGATTTTGTATCTAACCAAGGCATTTCATCAAAGAAAATTACTTTCTTTTCTTTACGCTCAATACTCTCTAAATGGTCAATTAATTGTTGGAATGCTTCGAGCCAATTATTTGGTTTTTGCTCAAAAAACAGCCTTGATTGCCGTGAAAGGGACGTATGGAAATTAAATAATTGCTGAGAAGTATCAGCATTTGCCAAACCCGAAACTTGAAAATCGAAGGTATAATTAAAAAACTCTCTAATCAGAAAAGTTTTTCCAACCCTTCTTCGCCCATACAAAGCTAAAAATTCTGATTTCGGGCTTTCTATAATTTTTTGAAGCCTCGTAATCTCATTTTTTCTTCCAATAATTGATGTTTTCTCATTCATAATCAGCCAAATTTTACTCAAATATATACAATTTGGCTGATTATCCCATTTAATCAGCCAAATTATATGCAGAAAAGCAATTTTTGGCTGATTAAAGCAAATTATTACGCTTTAAACTGTACAAACCAAGCCATAATCTCATCCATGACGGTCATATTGAGGGAATATTCTACGAACTGCCCTTTCTTTACGGCAACGACTAAATCTGCCTGTTTTAGCAAATCCAAATGATGTGAAATGCTGGGTTTGGTCATGTTGAATTTATCGGCAATATCGCCTGCATTCATGTCTCCCTCTTTCAGCATTTCTAAAATTTCCCTTCGGGTATGGTCGTTTAGGGCTTTGAAGAGTATGTTCATTTTGTTTTAGCTTCTGATTCAGCAATAATTTGGGTGTTTTTGTACATGAAAATCCATCCACCAATGTAATAAGTTGTTAAAATTCCAATTATTCCATAAAGCCACATTTTAGTCGTATTTGGTAAAATAGCAAACGAAACAAAGATAATCAAACCTAAATAAAATTGGAATCGCCCTTTTAGTCTTTGTGATTTTCTGTAAACGTTTTCTTCGTAACCTGCTCCTATGCCGTTTTCAAAATCAGTATTTTTAGGTAAAGTAACAGACTGATAATTACCATCAATCATCATAAAAGTACCGAATAAAACCAGCACAGGATTATGACCTATATTTGGTTCGTAATAGAAAGCATAATAAAAGATAAATCCTGAAATGAATAAGTAAAAAAATGCCCAGACGACTTTTAAGCGACTATTTAGGATTTGATTATCGATTACTGGTGGTTTCCAAAGGCTCATAAAATATTTAAATAAATAAATTATATACGCTCCTATTATCATACCCGAAAACGGGTCAGAACCATCCAGGTTTATGGATTGAGATAATTCATTTCTGAAATAAATAGTTGTAAAAATGGGAGACAAGTACGCAAGACTTACCAATATAATTGAGATTATATTTGACTTTTTCATAAGAATAAATAAATATTTAGGCAAATGTCTAAATACTATTTTAAACTTCCAAACAATTTGTGAAAAATATTTAGATAATTGTCTAAATACTAAGAATATTAACGAAATTTAGATAATCGAAAAGGGCTTCAAATACGTATTTGAAGCCCTTTCTTATTTATTTTAACCCCCAAATGGGTACACCAGTTTTTGCATCAAAGAGTTCATCAACATAATAACTCCTTCGATAGGTTTTGTTACACTTTTCAATATCTTGTCCAAAATCATAGGGACAAGGCTCATAAGTTCCATAACTTTTGCTGTGCATAAGGCTTGCATCAGAGCCGTTTGGAAGGAGGTCGTCTCGATGAGAACGACCTAAGAAACAGTGTCCTAATTCATGAAAAACCAACGCCTCTTGGTTTTGACGGGCAACACCATCCCAACAAAGTCTATTCTTCACAATTAGTACCGTTCTTTGTCCATGCTTATCTCTACTATATTTTCCGCATAAATCCTCCGTACTCGGAGCAAGTGTTAGAATAAGATTCTCAGGTATAATTTCAATGCCTCTTTGTTTGGCTTCATTGATGAAAACCTGCAAAAAAGGCTCTAATTCCTTATCAATTTTATAGATATTTGGCTCTAATGCTTGTTTTTGGCAAGCAAAAGCTAATACTGTAATGAATAGAACGATGAGCTTTTTCATGATAGTTAGTTTTTGTGTATTACTCCTCTAAAATGTCTAACTAATTATGTATCAAAATGCTATGAAATAATTAAACCCTATTTCTTCCCCTCAAACCCACTCTCCTCAAACCACTCCTCAAACCACTCCTCAAACTCCCCAGGTGAAGAAATGGCTGATGGAATTGCCATTCTTCGTGAGCGTTTTTCAGGGGTTTTTATTTCAAAAGATTGCTCTGTTTTTGTGCCGTTTGTCTCGAAAACTACTTTGTACTTACCCGCTTTGATGTAAAATGCTTTGTCTTCTCCTTCTTCCAAAACGATAGCTTTTTCGTCTTTTTTCTTGGTATCGTTTAAGTGTTTTTCGTAATCTTTCACTGCCGTTGAATTGATGGTATAATCCCAGATGGCGTAGTTAATTCCTGCTTCATTGTTATCCGTTAATTCCTTCAAAATCAAGCCTTTATCCGTTGAAATACTTGCTTTCGTTTTGCCCGAATTTTTGGTAAAATAAGGGATTTGGTATTCTCTTTTTTCGGGTTCGTCATATTTACGCATGGCATCAACTTTGCCCCAACGTGGATTTAAGTTAATCGGTTTCATCGTGAATAAATGCAAATTTTTATCCGTTAAAGAATCCGCTAATTGTTGAATTAAACTCACATCGGCAATGTAAATGGAACGTCCGTGCGTACCCACAACTAACTCATTATCACGTGGATGTACGATTAAATCATGCACCGCAACCGCTGGCATATCGTTAGACATACGCATAAACGATTTCCCTTTATTCAAGGAAATGTACAAACTGTGATCTGTTCCTACATACAATAAACTTGGATTTTTAGGGTCTTCTTTTACT
>JAYUOX010000090.1:0-17287 GCA_043760595.1 Cytophagales bacterium | reverse complement strand
AAGGTTACGATTTTGTACCCTACTGGCAAGGTTTCGGATATTCAAGAAAAGCAACTGACAACCTTGGGCGAGAACGTTACCGCTTTGGAAGTTGATGGTACTTTTGATGATTGTCAAGCCATGGTAAAAGCAGCATTTTTGGACAAAGATTTATCTTCAAAATTCAATTTATCTTCGGCTAACTCTATCAATATCAGTCGTTTAATTCCACAATCGTTTTATTATTTCAGTGCTTTCGCCGAACTGAAACGCAAAGGAAATACAAAACCTGTGGTGTTTTGTGTTCCAAGTGGCAATTTTGGCAATTTATCGGCAGGATTGATTGCAAAAAAAATGGGCTTACCCGTGAAAATGTTTGTGGCGGCAACCAATGTAAATAATGCCGTTCCAGAATATCTAAAAACAGGAAATTATGGCTCAAAACTCTCCCAGGAAACTATTTCTAATGCAATGGACGTAGGAAATCCTTCTAATTTTATTCGTATGCGTTTGTTGGCGGGTGATGCTCACGAGCAAGTAGTTACGCACATCACAGGAGATTTCAGTGATGATGTTGCCACTCGCAAAGCCATGAAAGATGTTTTTGACCGCACGGGTTATGTAATGTGCCCACACACCGCCATCGCTTATTTAGGTTTAAAATCTTATACTAATAATCTAAATGAAGAAGTAGCGGGCGTTGTTCTTTCAACCGCTCATTACGCCAAATTTTTAGATGTGGTTGAAGAAACTTTGGGCACAAAGGTTGACGTTCCAGAACGTTTATCGGCTTTGTTATCGAAAGAGAAGGTTGCAATTCCTATGAGTAAAGAGTTTATTGATTTTAAAAGATATTTATTGTCTTAATTTATAGATAGTTATGATTAAAAAAAGGCTCATTTTTCAAAAGAAGAATGAGCCTTTTTTTGTTTTAAGGGAAATTGAGACGGCTTTATCTCATAAAAAAACAGACTTTAAGCCGTTTCGATATAGTTGAAACGGCTTTATCTCTATAAAAAATTGAGATAAAGCCGTTTCAATTTTTAAAATCTACTATATTTGTCATCTAAAATTCTCAAAAGTTATGGAAAAGATAATAGGTCGAAAAGAAGAAATAAAGATTCTTCAATTAGTTCTTGATTCTAAAAAATCTGAATTTGTTGCTGTATATGGCAGACGAAGAGTTGGTAAAACCTTTTTGATTCGTAATGTTTTAGCAGATACAATCTCCTTCCAAGTTACGGGTATGGGAAATGTAAACTTGGCTCAACAACTTACCAATTTTCATGTTGCTTTACAAAAACTTCAGCCTGACAACCTAATTCCACAAGTTAATAACTGGCTCATGGCTTTTCAACAATTAATTAGTTATCTCGAATTGCATCCAGCAAAAAAGAAGGTTCTTTTCATTGATGAATTGCCCTGGTTTGATACCAAAGGTTCAGGGTTCATTCAAGCTCTTGAACACTTTTGGAACAGTTGGGCATCTGCCCGAAGCGATATAAAATTGATTACGTGTGGCTCTGCGGCTTCTTGGATGATGAATAAACTGATTAATAACAAAGGGGGACTACACAATCGAGTTACCAAAAGGATTCGTGTCGTTCCTTTTATGTTATGCGAATGTGAGCAATTTATTCAAAATAATGATTCCGTTTTAGATAGATACCAAATCATTCAATTGTATATGGTTTTGGGTGGAATTCCTTTTTATTGGAACGAAGTTTTAGCGAATGAAAGTGCTTTTCAAAATATTAATCGAATCTGTTTTACTGAAAATGGGATGCTACGAAAAGAATTTTCTAATCTTTTTAGTTCGTTATTTTACAACCCAGAAAAACATTTAATGGTCGTTAATGCCTTGGCTACCAAAGCAAAAGGGATGACTCGTGAGGATATTTTATTGATTACCAAACTTCCAAACGCAGGTAGTTCGACTAAAATTTTGGAGGAATTAGAAGAAAGTGGATTTATTAGAAAATATATTCCATTTGGTAAAAAATCAAAAAATAGTCTTTATCAATTAGTTGATTTTTATACCTTGTTTTATCTAAAATTTATGGAAAGAACGAGTGTTTTGGATAAAGATTTTTGGTTGAATTCCATTGATAATCCACAATATAGAGCATGGAGTGGTTATTCTTTTGAACAGGTTTGTCTTTATCATCTTCAACAAATTAAGCAAGGTTTGGGAATTTCAGGTATTCAAACGCATACTTCTTCATGGCGAAGCACCAATTCTGAAAACGGTTCACAAGTGGATTTAGTGATTGACAGAAGAGACCAAGTAGTTAATTTATGTGAAATGAAATATTCAATTAATTCCTTTGTCATCGACAAAAAATATGCCGAAGAATTAAGAAATAAAATCGGGACTTTTAAATATGAAACCAAAACAAGAAAATCAATTTTTTTGACTCTAATTACCACCTTCGGAGTTCAGCAAAATACTCATTCGGCTGGTTTGGTTCAAAATAGTCTTACAATGGATGTACTATTTAATGAATAATCTTTATTTCAAATAAAGCATAAAAAAGCCTCTAATTCCAAGATTTAGAGGCTTTTTTAAATTTTCCTTATTCATACATCCCCTCAATCAACTCCTTATATTTCCCATGAATCACCTTTCTTTTCAATTTCAAAGTTGGCGTTAGTTCGCCGCTGTCAATTGTGAAGAGTTTTGGGAGTAATTCTACTTTCTTTACTTGTTGATATTGAGCAATGTCTTTCATTAAATCTTTTACTTCCTCATTAATTTTTGCTTTAACTTGCTGATTTTTAATGATTTGTGAATCATCCGAATAATCAACGCCATTTCTTGAACACCATTCTTTCAAAGCATTAAAATCTGGAATTAATAAGGCTGATGGAAATTTCTGACCCTCTCCCACTACAATGGCTTGCTCAATCAACATTGATTCTTTCAACTTGTTTTCTACTAATTGTGGAGCAACATATTTTCCTCCCGAAGTTTTGAAAATCTCTTTTTTACGGTCTGTAATTTTCAAGTATTTTCCTTCCGATAATTCACCAATATCTCCCGTATGAAACCAACCTTCTGAATCAATTGCCTCCGCTGTGGCTTCTGGTTTATTGTAGTAGCCCTTCATAATCGAAGGTCCTTTTACGCAAATTTCACCATCCTCCGCAATTTTTAACTGTACATTTGGTAAAACTGTACCAACGCAACCCACTCTGAAATCACTCAAAATACTACTCGAAATTACGGGTGAAGTTTCCGTTAATCCGTAACCCTCCGCAATCGGAATGCCAGCCGCCCAAAAAACCCTTGAAAGTCGTGGTTGCAAAGCTGCCGAACCCGAAGCGACTAACTTAATATTTCCTCCCAATGCCTCTTTCCACTTACTGAAAATTAACTTTCGAGCAATATTCAACTGCGTGTCATACCACCAACCCATTGGTTTCATTGGATCATATTTTAAGCCTAAATTCAACGCCCAGAAGAATAATTGCTTTTTGACTCCCGTTAATTCATAGCCTTTTGCCACGATTTTATCATAAACTTTCTCTAATAATCTTGGTACAGTGGCAAAAACGTGAGGTTTTACTTCTCTAAGATTATCCGCAATGGTTTCCATACTCTCGGCGTAGTATATTGAAACGCCATAATACATGTACATATATACATCAATACGCTCGTATATATGACACAAGGGAAGAAAACTCAACGCTCTTTCTTCTGAAAGCAAAGGCAACGATTTTGCTTCAACAATTCCTTCAATATTTGCAATTATGTTCCCGTGGGTTAGCATTACGCCTTTGGGCTGTCCTGTTGTTCCAGAGGTATAAATTAATGTCAGAAGATCGTCTGGTTCAACGGCTGCTTTTAAAGGTTCTAGTTGGGCAATATTTTCGCCTTTCGCTAAATCTGTTACTTCTTTCCAATTTTTTGCTCCTTCAACTTTATCAAAAGTGTAAATCCCTTGAATTCCCTCCAAAGTCTTAGTGGCTTCATTCACTTTTGCTAAAAGTTCTTTTCCTGCCACAAAGATAAATTTCACTTCCGCATCATTAAAAATATATCGGTAATCGTCAATTGTAATCGTTGGGTACATCGGAACAGAAACAGCTCCCAATTGCTGAACCCCTAATTCGATAAAGTTCCATTCTGGGCGATTGGGCGAGATTATAGCAATTTTATCATCTTTTTTAACGCCTAACTTCATCAAGCCTAAACTTACATTATTGACGATTTCGATTAATTCTGTGGCACTATACTTTTCCCACTCGCCATTTACTTTGCTCGTGAAGGCATCATTTTTATTTACTGGCAAAACACAGTTAGGTAGTAAATCAAATACTCTTGTGATATTTGGGTTATTTTTCATAAAATGACTTGTGATTGTTGATAAGTTTAATTCTTTCTTAAATACAATTTTTAGTTTTTTTTATTCTAAAACTTATCAACAAATATAGAGATGAAACCTTGAAATGAGTTAGTTTGTGGAGATAATTATTTTATTACCTTCCAACAAAAAAGCCCAAATCTCTTTGGGCTTCGTGTTTTTATTCTTCCTCCTCTTCATTATCTATTCTGATTATTTCGCTACGACCATCTGAGAAAATATAAGTTAATTCTACAACTTCATTTACTTCATCATCATTTAAAATATAATTTCCAGAGTCCGTTGGTTTATCTTCAATGAATCGTCCTTCATATTTTTCTCCATTTTGAAAATAAAAAGTTCCAGTTCCCTGTCTTTTTCCTCTTACATATTCACCTGCATACATTTTTTTCCCACTGGCATAATACTGAATTCCGTAGCCGTGTCTTCTTCCATCTTCCCATGTACCTTTATAGCTTCCTTGCGTTGCGTGCAAGTATGTTCCATCTCCATTGGCACAATCACCCGAAACACAACCCGTTTTTTTGCCTGCACTTGATGTTACGGTTGTTCTTCCTAATTCAATATCGTTTTCGATTACTTCCACTTGACGTTCTTGAACTATTGGCTTTGGTTGCTCTATGCGTGGAGGAGCTTGTCTTTGAGTTGTTTGGATATTTGGCTTATTATTAATTTGATTTATTTGTGGGTGCGTTGATTCTGCTTCATCCCAACCTTTTTTAATCGCTAAAAGCCTCTGAGATTGGGGAGGATGCGTAGCAGTAACAAATTCGCCTTGAAAATGTCTCATGGCTTCTTGTGATTGAGAAAGGTTCGCTCCCATCTCATGCAACCAAAACCCTGAAAAATAATCTGCTTCTAATTCTTTTTCAGGACGGCTTCCAGTGCCATCAATTGTATGGAAATTGGCATGATGTCCGATTTCATGGGCTAAGATTGAAACCGCTGCCCAGTCAGTTTTAGTTGTTTCCTCTACTCGATTCAAAAAGGCGTTGTCATAAACGATAAATGGTTGTCCTTCAATAACTGTCGCAAAACAATTATCTGTGTTCGGACACATCATTACTTTGAATTTGGAAGTTACTTGCCCCATTTTTTTGGCAAATTGACCAATGACTCTTTCAGCGTGGCTATCCGAAACGAATCCTTGCATTTGTGGACAAATCTCTTGTGGCGATATATTTCTTCCGAAATAATTACAAGCGAAGTTGATTTTTTTAGTTTTCGTTTGGCTAAATGTCAGATTTACCAACGAAATGATTAATAACAAGACTACTATTGGGCTTTTCATGTGGATAAAATTACTTGAATGTTGATAAAATTTCGAGGTGGTCGATTATAATTTTTACAAGTAAACTTTTACCATGAATTATGAAAGAGAATTGTGGAAGTTTGAACGGGCGGCGTACCGCTTGTTGAATTGTTGTGGTTTACACAATCAAAATAAAAAACCGCAAGTCCTAAAAACCTGCGGCTTGGTATTATTACGAAAATGATATTTAGTTTATTGTATCACCTCTTAAATTTCTAAATCTTTTTCTTGCATCAGCTCCGTAAATACTACCTGGATATTTTGTTAATAACTCTTGATACAATTTCATTGCTTTTAAAGACTGATTCAGTTTCTCTTGATATGTTTTTGCCAAATAATAGGTTGCATCGTCCCCTTTTAATTCGATTGGAAATTTTTGTATGATAGTTTCCAAATCTTTAACCCCTTTTTCAGTATCACCTTGTTTCAAGTACATCATAGCTCTTAGATAGATAATTTCATCTTCCAAAGGGTCGCCTCTGAATGTTTTTTCCATCGAAATCAACCTTGCCAATGCTTCTTCATTTCTGTGTTGAAAAAGTAGCAACTCTACATTTGAATACGCCTTCATGGCTTTCTCTGTACTATCTGTCCCTGTGTTTTCCAAAATCAAAAGACTTAATTCCATTGCATCATTGGCAATCTCCCTTGTCGTTGCTTGTTTCAAAATATCCAAGACTTCTTTCGACAATTCAAAATCTCCTCTGAAATAAGCCAACCTTGCATTTCGTAATTTTGCATCATAACCTAACGGACTATCCTTTTCAGACTTTTCTACTTGTGAATAAATCAAAGTTGCTTCCCAAGGTTCAGACTTCAGTAAATACACATCTCCCAAATCCAACTTACAACGGTCAATAAATTGTTGGTCTCCGTTAGCCAATTTGATAGCATTTTCTAAAACCACAATTGCTGTATCTTTTTCATTCAGATAAAAAGCGTATAAAAGTCCTTTACTTCTAACAGCTTCCAAAGTTTTCTGATTTGTACCTAATTCCTCTAACATTTTAGAATACTCAGTTATCAACAATCGAATGTCGGCGGTGTTGATTGGGTAAACACTTTTGATAACTTCTTCCTTCGCATTTATCAACATCCGCCTCCAAAGTGGATAATTTTGATTACGAGGATATTCTTTCACTAAATATTCAAATATTTTACCCGAATTGATGTAATCTTTGTTTTGATGAGCCAAAAAACCTAAATCTGTAACTTGTATTCCCTCCTTCTTGTAACGCCTATCTAAGGCACGTGCCTGTACGAAGGCTTTGAAAAATTCTTTTTTCTGAATCATGTGCCAAATCAAAACTTCACTGTAATAGGCTTGGTCTGGAAACTTCTGAACTTGTGCGTAAAGGATTTTTTCAAATTGTTCAATTTCCTTTTCATCTTTCAATTCATCTTGCAGCATTGACTGTGCCATTTCTCGATTGTCAGAGGCTAATCCAAATTTTAGGTACTCCTCAATCATCTGCGGGGTTTTGCCTTGAATACGATACAACTTCCCTAACTGAATCGCAAACTTATCCACAGACTTGGTAGCCTCTCTTGATTTCTCAATAGTTTGGATGGCATAATCAAATTGCTGATTTTGTGAAAACTCGTTTACCAGTTCCATCATCGCATAGTCGTTTTCTTTAACCTTGTCCATTGCGATTCCATATTGTTTCTGAGCTTCCTCTTTCTTTTCAGTCATTTCCAAAAGGCGTGCGTAGTCCGTGATGTATTTCGCATCACCGTCTGAATTTTTAATTTGCTTTTTCACAAACTTTTCCGCATCCTCAAATTCCTTCAACTTGATGAGCGTTTGCAAATAGGGCTTGTGAATAACTTTGGCTGTTTCTTTATTTTTAGCCAATTTCTGAAAAAGGGTTTTAGCCTTTTCATATTCTCCTGCTTTCATGTACTCCATCCCCAACTCTGCATCCTGAGCAAAAGTCGAAATCGAGAACATCATCAATCCCAAAAAACCAAATGCTTTCCAAAAACTTTTCAACATAACATTATAATAAATCATTATTTTTATTTTAAATTTTTCAAAAAAAGAAAACTACTATATCTATTATGCTGTGTATATGTGGATATAGTCTGTGAAACATATTTTTCACGAAATGATGTTTACTTTTTAATATTTATCCACATTAATAATTGAGTTATCAACACATAACTAATTGAATAATATATAGTTATGTAATTATCACTTCTAATGTGTATAAGTATTATCTATATATCAACGCCATCCACAATGACTTTGTTGTACGGTTACTATGTCTGTAAGTAGGCATTAAATCTCATAGTTTTCCACGCTCAGAATAGCCCATTTTATCAATCCACAATTACCTCATTTCTTTCCACAAAAATACTATTCAAATATCATACCTTATCCACGTTTTCAGATTGCTAATTTGTGTTTTTTTGAGGGTTATCCACATTGATTTTTGATAAAATGGTTTGTATTTACCTTTTTGAGATTTCACGGTTTGAATATTTTTGGTTTGGATTTTGTGAAATCTGAAACTTTGGTTGAGTTGTCCACAAAAGATTGTCTGGGTGACCCCGTCTGAATTTGGATTCGTCAGATTAGTGGATTTTTTGGATTAAAATAAAATATTACAATTCGTAAAGAAGTCATTAATCGGTCAATTCATCTTTGTAATATCCAAAAAATCCATGAATCTGACGAATCCAAATTCAGACTAAATTTTTACTCAACCATAAAATCATACCCAGTTAATTCAAAATTCTGTTTCAGCTTAATCTTATCTTTTATAAAAATTATTTTTTCGGGCAAAATATTTTTTTCTAAATCTCCTGAGTCCCATCTACCATTTCGATTTTCGTCAATGACTATTCTTATTTGATATATTCCAGCCTTCACAAAGGCAAGTTCATATTTCAAAACGTTGTCCACTTTCTGGATTACTTCATATTGTTCATTTAAAAGCTCCACGAAAAAGGCTTTTTTCTTCGGATTTTTAACTTCTCCACTCAACGTTCCATATTTTTCAGGGTCTCTAACTTGATGAATTTGGAAAAACTTTTGCGTAGAATCATTTTCAACTGAAATAAATGTTCCTTTTGGCATTTTTAAACCCACAAATTCCTTTGGTTTTTTTCCATCAACCTTTACTTTTAATTCCGTTTTTTCTAAATTCCATTTAATATCTTTTTCCGTAACGGGTACTCGCACGAGCGTATCATTTAAAAACTCAATTTTATTCAAATCGTAATTTTTAATGGGCTTCGTAAAAGTGAAAATGTAACCCACTTCTTTTAAATCAATATCTTCACCATTTGATGGTTTCGTTTTCAAATTAAGCTCATCTTTCACACCATCATTTTTCTTAGGTTTTTCCTTGAATTTAATTTTTTGGTCATGTGTAAAAACTCTATCCAATGAATCGGTTACTGATATTTTTACTTTTACTGTATCAGTATAAACTTGATTTGTATTAAATAATCTAATGCTCTTAGCTTCGGTTTGTTGATACACTAAACTGTCTTTTCTATCCGTAAAATTTATTTTCACATTTTTTATTCCTCTGTTGTAATCTATGTAGGCGTAGTTTGATGTAGTTCGTACTTTCAGGACTTTATCTGGTATTTTTTCCATTCGTGCTACATTAATTTCTAAATTTTCAAGATTAGATTTTAAAGTAATTGTATCTCGGATAATCCCTAAATTCTCCTTCGCCTCATCATATAATAAATTGTTATTAACATCTGTAACGGCATAAATTCTATATTTTCCAGATGCAACATTTTCAATCGTAAATATTCCAGAACTATCCGTTTTCATGAAATAATAAGGCTTTATTTTTTTAGGATTTAATGTATCTGAATAAACATACATTCCCACACTTACATCCATCATTGGTTTATTAGTTAATGGATTATTTACTTTTCCACTGACTTTTATCGAATCAATTATTTTTCCCGTACTAAATACCAAACGTATATTTTTGGCAATATTACTCTCATTTTTATCTTTAAATGTATTTCTGAAATTGAAACTGTAAGTAGTATTTTCTTTGAAAGGTTTATCAAAAGTCAGCCTTGCTCCTTTCGGCATAATCTTCGTTTCATAAGTTCCTTCCAAATTTGGCGTAATGGATAATTGTTGCTGAATATTATCGACACTCACATATTCATTAAATAAAATCTCTATTTGTTTTCCATTAAAATTCTTTGATTGATTAGCTGGTAAAATTTTCACAATTACTGGTGCAAGCGTATCTTTCTTCCCTCCCATGGGTGCGACTATCTGAGCACAACTTAGGAGCATTTCGGCAATCATTAAACTCAAAAAACTTATCAATACTATGTGTTTTAATCTCATGTGAATATGTTAATAACTTTGTGGAAAATCAGTTTTACTTTTCGTGAAACAATTTTTGAATATTTAGTTTGTTCAAAATTGCTAAAAATTATCGGTTTATAGAAATTAAAACTGTTCTGCAAAAATAAACCCTCAATAGTTGATAACCATTGAGGGCTGTGGAAAAGTATCAAATTTGTGTTAATTCTTCTTAAATACATAAATCAAACTTGAATAATTGCCTTTGTTATTCCCCGCACTCAGATTAGATTTTAGACCATCTAAAAATGCTTTCAAGTAATTGATTTTACCCGCTTGATATTTCGTACTCAACATCGAAACATAAAAAGAATCAAATTTCATAGGTAATTTTTTTTCTAACCTAAATCCTTTTTGTTCAAATAATTGCTTGATGGATTTTTGAGAGAAATGATATAAATGTCTCGGGACATCATAAGCCGCCCATTGTGCTTTATAAACTTCTGCATCTTTCGATTCGTGATTTGGAACAGCAATAATCAAAGAACCATTTTCTGAAAGCCTTTCTTTTAACCAATCGACAGTTTCATTCAACAAATGTACGTGTTCAAGTACGTGCCACATCGTGATAATGTCAAATTGTTCGTTTTGAAAAGAAGTTAATATTTCAGTTTTAATGGTAGCTTTATTAATTTCTTCTGCAATTTGTCTTGCTCCTGAGTCGGGTTCGATGCCGTTTACTCTCCAGCCATTTTCACGTGCTTCGTTCAGAAACATCCCTGTTCCACAACCGACATCCAATAATTTCCCTTTTTGTGGATAAAGACTACTGATTAGATTTAATTTACTTTTTAAAGTATATTTTCTAACGGAATGATAAATCTTCGCAATCAGCCCCTTTGAAGTATTTGTATGTGAAATATAGGATTCTGCCTTGTAATACTCCCCTATTTCATTCTGGTCTGGTCGTGGATTTGTAAATTTAAAACCACATGATTTACAAGTAACAATCTTGAATTTTTCCTGACTGACGGTATAATCTTGTACTTTTAAATAATCTTCAAAAATATTATTTTGACAAACTGGGCAATTACTGATTTGTTCCATTTTTTAAAGTATTACTGGTTTTCAACTGGGACGCACAGTCCTGTATTTAATTAACTAACAGGTTAGAAACCTGTCATACTTTTTTACAAAGATACAAAAAAAGACCTGCATGGTTTTTATTCCAAACAGGTCTAAAATTATACCAATTAATTATCTTCCAATATAAACCATCAAAACCGAAATATCTGAAACTGAAACTCCGCTTATTCTCGAAGCCATACCAATCGTTTGTGGTCTAATTTTCGTTAATTTCTGACGACCTTCGATTGATATTGTTTTCAATTTCATATAATCAAACTCCGTTGGAATATTCAAGTTTTCTAACCTTTGAAATTTATCAACCATTAATTGTTCCTTCTCAATATAACTTTCATATTTCACATTAATCTCAGCTTGTTCCAATACTTCCTCTGTATATTTTGCAAATAAAATTTCTGTTTCATCTGTCAAAGTTCTCAAATGAGGTATTTCAATATTTGGTCTTCTTAATAAATTCCAAAGCGATACTTTCTCTCTTAAAGCCGCCGTTCCAAAACTCTCTAATTTTTCATTTACTTCATTTGGACTTACTTTAAATAATTTTATTTCTTCAATCAACTCATTAGCTTGTCTAATTTTATTTTGAACATTCACTAATCTCTCATCCGAAGCTAAACCAATTAAATGTCCTTTTGCCGTTAATCTAATATCTGCATTATCCTGTCTCAATAAAGTTCTGTATTCCGCACGGGAAGTAAACATTCTGTACGGTTCATCAGTGCCTTTATTTATTAAGTCGTCAATCAATACTCCTATGTACGCTTCTGAACGATTCAGCACGAAATCTGGCAGGTCATTTGATTTTTGATGGGCGTTTATTCCAGCCATTAATCCTTGACAAGCCGCTTCTTCATAGCCCGTTGTTCCGTTTATCTGACCTGCAAAAAATAAGTTCTCAATTCTTTTTGTTTCAAGTGTTGATTTTAATTGCGTTGGTGGAAAGAAATCATATTCAATGGCATATCCAGGTCGAAACATTCTTACATTTTCAAATCCTGAAATTTTCTTTAAGGCTTCGTACTGTACATCCTCTGGCAACGATGTTGAAAAGCCGTTTACGTAAACTTCCACCGTATTCCATCCTTCTGGTTCTACGAATATTTGATGTCTATCTTTATCGGCAAAACGATTTATCTTATCTTCAACCGATGGACAATAACGTGGACCTAAGCCCTTTATTCTTCCCGCAAACATAGGAGACTTATCGAATCCTGTTCTCAAAACATCATGAACTTCCTGATTGGTGTAGGTTATCCAACAGCTTCGTTGTGTGGATAATGGTTTTGTATCAGTGTAAGAGAACTTACTTGGATTTTCGTCTCCTTTTTGTTCTTCCATTTTAGAAAAATCCAAACTTCTTGCATCTACTCGGGGGGGTGTTCCCGTCTTCATGCGACCAGCTTCAAAACCTATTTCAATCAATTGTTCGGTTATTCCAGTAGCTTTTCCTTCCGCAGTTCTACCACCGCCAAAGTTTTTTTCTCCAATATGGATTAAACCATTCAAGAATGTTCCGTTTGTTAGAATTACTGATTTGGCTTTAAATTCTACTCCTAATTGTGTCTTTACTCCTACTACTTTATTTCCCTCAATTGTAAGTTCTGACACGGTGTCTTGCCAAAAATCCACATTAAGATTTTGTTCCAAAGTCATTCTCCATTCTTCTGCAAATCTCATTCTATCCGACTGACAACGTGGCGACCACATGGCAGGACCTTTTGAACGATTTAGCATTCTAAACTGTATCATGGTTTTATCAGAAACAATCCCAGACATTCCACCAAGTGCATCAATTTCACGGACTATTTGCCCTTTTGCCACTCCTCCCATCGCAGGATTACAAGACATTTGGGCGATGGTATTCATGTTCATTGTTATCAATAAAACTTTTGAACCCATTTTTGCGGCTGAGTATGCTGCCTCGCATCCTGCGTGTCCTGCACCAACTACTATTACATCATAATTTTTATACATTTCTATTTACTTTTATTTAAAAAAATGTGTTGTTTCACGCTCATTTTTTATCAACTGTTTCACGTGGAGCGTTTAATTAAAGTGTGCCAATTTTTAAAATTTAATTTTCATAAATATCTCAAAAAATACACTAACTGTTTCACGTGGAGTGTTTGATTAAAATCAAACTTGACAAATCAAAACCAAAGTATATATTCACTTTCTAAACGCCTCATTTCAATTTTTTCTTCTATCGAATGATCATCATATCCGCACAAATGTAACAGCCCGTGCACAATAACACGTTTGAGTTCCTCATCAAAAACAGTGTTTAGAGTCTGAGAGTTCTCTCGTACACGATCAATACTGATAAAAATGTCGCCTTCGATGGTTGATTCGTCCTCAGAGTTGTCAAATGTGATGATGTCAGTGAAAGTATCGTGGTCTAAATATTCGAGGTTGATTTTGTGTAAATACTCGTCAGAACAGAAGATATAGTTTAGATTATTAATCCTAAACCCCTCTTTTTCAGACACTTTCTTTAACCAAGACTTAAAATTATTTTTGCCCTGAAATTTAAAAGTAATATCTTCGTTAAAAAAACCAATCATTTGAAAGTGGAGTAATTGTAATTTGAAATTGAAAGTACAAAGATACAACACAATCAATTAGTAAAATGAAATCAAAACATAAGCTAAATAAAACAACAACCAAAACTTAAATAAAATGAAAAAAATAATCCCGCCATTAGTTTATAGTATTATTGCAAACATCATACTTTTTGTTTCACAAGAAAGTTTTTCGCAAAAAGCGAAAGATGGTTTGAGAAATAATGAAGATAAATATGAAAATACAGGACTCCCCAATAATTGTGATGATAAAATATATGCCATCACAGAAATAGGGAATTTATTAGAGATTGAAAAAATTGAGAGTAAAGAAAGAATTACAAAGGAATTAGGAACAGCCCTCCCTTTCAGATGTAATGCCTTAGCAAAAGGACTTAATAACAAACTTTATGCAGTAAAGGCTTATGAACAGGCTCGCACGCCCGTGTATGAGTACAATCCCAAAAGCCGACAAGGAAGTTTTAGTAAATGGACATTGCCTTCAAATAACGATGGTGGCTGGGTTTCGGGTACGGTGGATTCCAAAGGAAAGTTGTATTTTATGACTACAACAATGGAAAATATGGTAAGAATTGATATTAGAAAAGCTGAACCTGATGTTTTGTGGTCGGATAATTCGTCAGTAGATGGTTGGAAGAAAGAGAATTGCTCAAAAGGTTGCAATTTTTATATTAATCAAAAAGATGAATTAGTCGTAAAAGAAAATCGTGGAACTGGTATTTGGAAAATCTCGATTGGGAAAGAAAAATCAGTAACAAAAATGGATCAAGTAAATTCAATAAATGAAGTTAATCCTACGAATGACATTATGGAGTACATAAATTCGTCGGGAACGATTATGACTTTTTTATTGGGAAGAAATGCCATTTATAATTATTCTACCAAAAAAAGTGATGTATATTCCTTGGTGAAAATTGACACAATGAAGTTAGGTTTTTTTACTGAAATAGCTGGATGTAATAATTTTATCAAAAAAGAAGTAAAACCTATTGAAGAAGAAAAAGATGAATTAATTACCGCATCTACAAGCGTAAACGAAACGATAAGATTAAAAAACATTATTTTTCAATTAGGAGAGTCTGAATTACAGCCTGAATCTTATGGAGAATTAGATAAATTAGTCAGACAATTAAAAAAATATCAACAAGTAGAAATTCTTTTGGAAGGTCATACGGACATAACGGGAGACATGGATGAGAATATTCAACTATCCTTAGAAAGAGTTAATTCATGCAAAAAATATCTTGTAAATAAAGG
The DNA here is from genome assembly GCA_043760595.1 of Cytophagales bacterium. Lineage (GTDB taxonomy): Bacteria > Bacteroidota > Bacteroidia > Cytophagales > Spirosomataceae > Arcicella. The sequence goes on along the minus strand of JAYUOX010000090.1, from coordinate 2,347 downwards.
CATAGAAAGCCGAAGAATACAAACGAAGGGTTACGGAAGTTCAAGACCATTAAAACGCTCAGGAAACGAAAAAGAACGTGAAATAAATAGACGTGTTGAGTTTAAAGTAATTAAAGGAATTGGTTGATTGGTTACTGGTTTATAGGAAATTGGGGAATTGGTTTATTAGTAATCAAGGAATTAGTAATCAAGAATTTATATATAGAAAATGCATTTAAAACAAAAAGTGCCTCAAATTAATTTCTGAGGCACTTTTTTGTAACAATTCACTAATAACCAATATACAAATAAACCAATTTCCAATAACCAACATCAATTTATCTGTTTAAAATAATTATCAATTTGACGTTTGTAATAAGGATTCAAATTTGGTGGAACAGTACGAAGTAACTCAGTTTGTTTTTGTTTATCCTTAACATATTGCTGAAACTGTGGTGGAGCTTTACGTTCAAAAGCCTGTCTTGCAGTTTCTGCCTTACGTTTTTGGTCTTCCTCTTGTTCTTTCATCGCTTTTTCAGATTCTAATAAACGAGTTAATAATTCTTGCTGACGTTTCATCATTTCTGGATTTATTCGTTTATTGACCAAATCCGTTTCGGTCTCTTCCATCTTTTTCATCATATCTTTTATATCATCGCCTAACTTTCTACCCTTTTCAGTTCCTTTTGAGCTATCCAAAAACCCTTGAAGCATTTTTCTGAGTGCCGATTGTTCTCTTGCCATTTTTGCTAATTGCTCAGAAACACCACCTTGCCCTTTTGAGCCTTTTTGCATGGTTTTACCCATTTGCTCATTCAACTCTTTTTGAGCTTCTCCCATGCTTTTTTGTTTGCCTTTACTTTTACCCTTTCCGCTTCCCGAGCCAGCCATCATTTGCTGATTTTGTTGCATTTGCTTTAAAACATCAGATAATAACAAGGCTAAATTATTCATAGAAGTCATAGCAAATTGCTGTTTTGAAGTTGTCATAGCCAATTTACGTTCTTTTATCAATTTCACCGCATCAGTCATGTGACCTTTCATGTTATTCATTTCACGAGTCACAAAGGTTTCAATCTGTAAAACTCTTTTCGATAACGCATAAAGACTATCTTCAATGACCTTAGCATCATCTTGTAGTTTAATTTGATCTTGTGAGAGTTTAACAAATCGTGGATCAGATGGATTTATACCTCTAAAATCTTTCATTAAGCGTTCTTGGTCAAAGGAAACAGTAACTAAATTTTCAAGAATATCTCTCAAATCATCCATGTTCTCTTCATTCTGTTTCGATTCTTGCTGTTGTTTGGCAGCGGCAAGTTTCTTTGCAAGATTTCTCATTTTTCTGGCAGCACGTTTTTGTTTTTCAGAAGCACTTTTACTATCTCCTTTTTCATTTTGTTTCTCCGAATCCTTTTGGTCTTCCGAAATATCCTCTTGCTGTTCTTTATCCATATCCATCTTTTCAGAATTTTTCATCTCCTCATTCATCTTTTCAGCTTCTTTCAAATCCTTCTTCAAATCATCAAATTCTTTACTTAATTTCTCTTGATCTTTTTTATTTGCCTCATTTTCCTTTTGTTTTTCGGCAGAATTATCAGGCTTTTTATCAGTTTGCTCATTCTTTTCAGCTAACTTTTCTTCTTTCTCCGCTTGATTTTCAAGTTCTTTAATGGCTTTATCCATCTTTTGGTCGAGTTGCAATTTCTTAAAAAGATCTTTCATTCGCTCTAATTCTTTCTCAGCATTCTTTTCTTTGTTTTTAATCCGTTCCATTTGCTCCAACATTTTATTGTCCTCAGGATTTTGTTCGAGCATCTTTTTCAATTCGTCATACATTTTTTGAGCCTCTGGATCCATGAGTTCATTCATCATCTTCTGCAAAGCGTCCATTTTCTGCTGATTTTCAGGCTTTTGTTCGTTGAAACGTTGCTGTTTCTCGTTCAGATTTTGGTTTTGTTCTTGCATTTGCTTGATTTCATTCATCAATTCTTCTTTCTTTTTGATAAGTTCCTCAGCTACTTTCTTATCTTGAAAATCAAGTTCCTTCTTATTTTTTAAACGACTTTCCAAGGCGGCAATTTCCTTACGAAGTTTTTGAGCTTTTTCAAGTGTTTTCTCAATTTGTGCTTCGGTTTTGTCAATCGAACTATCAATTTCCTTATCAATGGCTCGTTTGTCGGGCACAGCATAATTCATCACCTGCGAGCGGGTGGACTTGGCTCCATTTACGCCGTCATTATCCCAAACTTGAACAAAATATTCTATTTTATCGGCAGGACTTAATTTCAAACTATCCAAATTCCATTGTTTGTAAAAACTCTGAATTGTTTGCGAAGTGTTTATTGGCAAATTCATGCTCGCATAA
>JAYUOX010000089.1:0-17291 GCA_043760595.1 Cytophagales bacterium | reverse complement strand
CCAAAAATTATTGCTGATACAATTAGTAATCAGGAAGAAACCGTTATTGTGACAGATGATGGGGCAGTCGTAATGTTGTCGCAAGAAAATTGGGACGGGATGTTGGAAACGCTACGTTTATTGAAAGATAAGAGGTCATTAAAAGCACTTTTGGACGGACAAGCCAAAAGAAAACAAGGAATAAATCAAGGGAAATCACCAGAGGATATATTTTATGACTTATAAAATCTCTATTTTAGCGAATGCCGAAGATGATTTAGCTTGGTTTAGAAAAAACGATAAGAACAATTACGTCAAATGTTTTGATTTAGTAAGAGCTATCGCAGACGAACCAAGAGAAGGAATTGGAAAACCCGAAAGATTAAAATATATTGAAGGTGAGGCTTTTAGTAGGAGAGTAAGTCAGGAACACAGAATGATTTATACCATTTACGAAAAGGATAAAGAAATAGACATAAGTTCATTTAAAGGACATTATGAATAATCAGAAACATGAAATTAAGTAATAAAACCAAAGTCTTAGAACAAGGAGAAATGACCTTTGCTGAACGTATTTATCTGCCCGCAATCGTGGGTGGAATGGGTACGACTTTAAAGCACTTTTTCTCTAAGAAAGTAACCATTCGTTACCCAGAAGAAAAACGTTATTTAGGTCCTGTCTTTCGTGGAGAGCATATTTTGAAACGAGATGAGCAAGGGGCAGAACGTTGTACAGCCTGCGGATTATGTGCGGTGGCGTGTCCTGCGGAGGCAATTTCGATGGTGGCGGATGAACGTAAGAAAGGCGAAGAGCATTTGTATCGTGAAGAAAAATATGCAAGCGTTTATGAAGTAAATATGCTCCGTTGTATCTTCTGTGGATTGTGCGAAGAAGCCTGCCCAAAACAAGCGATTTACCTCCAACACGATAAAATGGCACCCGTTTTTACAGACCGTTCGGAAGTGATTTTCGGAAAAAATAAATTGGTCGAAAAAATGGATAATCGTTATTTGAGAGAAGGCTGGCAATAGAGAATAGTTAACAGAGAATAGATGATAGTTTTATCAAGCCATTAAATCATCTCTCAAAATAAATAGAATCGTCAATTAAAATTGGGAAATTGGAATAAATGATGGCTTGGAGAAAAACCTCTAACCCCTAATTCCTAACCCCCAACCCCTAATAAATGAATTTTTGGTATTTTTTAACAGCTTTAACGCTTTTGAGTGCATTGATGGTGGTTTTGTCTAAGAACCCAATCCATAGCGTTTTATATTTAGTGTTCACATTCTTCTGTATATCAGGACATTACGTGTTGTTGAATGCCCAGTTTTTGATGGTCGTTAATATTGTGGTTTATGCAGGGGCAATTATGGTGCTTTTCCTTTTTGTGCTTATGATGATGGATTTAAGCAAAAATATGCCCGATTCCAAAACGACAATTACTAAATTGGCAGGAGCCGTTTTAGGAGGAACATTATTGATTATCGTAGTGGCGGCTTCTCGAAAAATGAATTTATCAGAAGTGGTTAATCGAAGCACTTTCAACTCCCAAACGGGTATGGTTGAAGGACTTGGGAAGATTCTTTATCGTGATTATGTGCTTCCTTTTGAGTTAATATCAGTGCTTTTCTTTGTGGCAATGGTTGGGGCGGTGATGTTGGGGAAACGTGAGGCTGGGGAGCGAAATTTTTAGAGGAGATAGTTCAGAAATGGCTCAACGCTAAAATAGATTGATGCTTGAAATACTCGTCTTGTTTGTTGAGAGATAGTTGTCGCAAAAGGAACGAAACATCTATTATAACCTTAATCTTATCATCTTTTGTTGTTTTTGTGTCAGATGAAATAACACAATACTATTTTTGAAAAGGATAACCATTATGAACGAAAACGAAGAAGAGAAAGACAAATTAAGCATCGAAAACGAAATCATGAAAATAAAGCTTCAAATGCAGTTTGGGGATGATTTTGTAATGAAAACGAATGGGGCGTTACCAACTGAATTGGAAAATCAATTTCTCAAACGGGTCATGGCATTTGAAGCAAATCATGGTGAAGACAAAGAACAAGTAACGGTTTTTGAGAAAATAGGTAAGGCTGATTTTAAAAAAGTGGATGAATTGACATCTGTCGAAATAAGCAAGGAGTTGATTAGAGTCAACGAATTAATGGAATCAAAAGGCATCATGCTTAATATTTGTGATGGACCTTACAAAGATGCTATAATTTATCAATTCATAACAGAAGAATTGTTTTTGGAAACTGTGGAAAAAGAATTCGTTGAAAATTCGATGTGTAATTTTATTTACGAAGAATTCTACCCTAATGATAAAGCGGAAATCACGAAAAATACCGTTCAATTTATGGAACATTGGTTTACTCGTGAATTTGATGAGCATAGCTACGAACTCGCCAATCCGATGATTACTGCCGAGGGCAAAGTGATGCCGTTGCCCGAAATTTTCAAGAAAATATCCTTATTTTTTGAGGCATTTGAAGATTTCAAAAACCATAAATTTATGATTGGAGAGGTCAGCTTTCAACTACATGATGAAGGTAATGGAATGGGTCATGCCGAAGGATTGGTTAAATATGATGGCGTGTTAGACAACGGTGAGGTTATCCATTTTGAAGGAGGATATAAGCTGTATATGCAACGTCAAGGCAACTGGTGGGATATTTTTTACTTCGTGATGCCTGGATTTAATTGGTGATTCTTCCCCCTAAATCTCCTCGCTGATACCAGCGTGCGAGAGTCATTAGATGAATGGATTTTACGTTCTAATTTATTGATAACTAAGCACCCGTTACTAATTAGTTTATGTTTGAATAAATCATAACCGTTTGATTATCAATTGGTTATATCTAAAAATTCTAACAACTGAATCCTAATCCCTACTTATGGTTCTACTATGCGTCTCAGTGTCAATTGTAGTTGAACCATAAGTATTGAACCAAAAAAACATCAAGGACGAACAGTATCGAAAACTGTCCGAAGGTGAGGTTTTATTTACCGAAGAATCTTAAAATACAAGTAAAAAGGAAGGCTTCGTTTAAGGGGACGCCCAGTCCGAAGTCTTCCTCAGCAATACAATTTAAACCTATTAAAACCTCAAACCAACCGCAATCTGTCCAATAATTCCTTCCGCAATTCTTTACTCAAAGGTAGGATTTTATTCTCTACCGTGATATGATTTTGAGCCACTTCGTCCACATGATTTACGTTCACGATAAATGAGCGATGAATGCGTTGAAATTGCTCTGTTGGCAATTTATCCTCCATATTTTTGAGCGTATTGACCAATAAATAGATGTTATGTTTCGTAAAAACATTACAATAATTACGGTCAGCTTCCAGATACAAAATATCGGCAATGATGATTTTTACCATTACTTCATTATGCCTCACAAAAATTCTATCGTTCAACACAAATTTTTCAGGTTGATTTTGAGGTTCACTTTTTTCTAATAAAATCCTTTCAGAAGCCAATTCTAAGGCGTGTTTGAGGTCTAATTGTTTGAATGGTTTTGAGATATACGCATAAGGACGTGTAGGTTTAGCACGAGCAAAAGTGGCTTCATCATTATTGGCAGTAAGGTAAATAATTGGAATATCGAATTCTTTTTGGAGTAAGGTAGCTGTTTGAATACCGTCAAGATTTCCTTTGAGGTTTATATCCATCAAAATGATGTCGGGCGTGTTTTCTTTTACATGAAACATCACCTCTTCACCCCGTGGAATAATCCCCGTAACTTCATAGCCCAAGTCGGTCAGATACATGGAGATTTTCGCTCCAATAATCATTTCATCTTCTACTATCAGTATTTTTATGAGTGTGTTCATTTAGTTAATTTATACTCTTTTGATTAAAAAAAACAGTATTTTTGTGTTATAAAATATAGTAAAAATGGCAAAGCAAAAATCAATTGAACTCTTAGAACCAATACTAATAGATACTTTCGGGTTAGAAAGGCTCTATGAAAGTACGCCTTCATTAAGCGATTGGCTTTCAGCAAAAGGCGAAATCAATGAGGCTGACATGATTTTACTTGAAGATGTCAGAAAAAAACTCATTGAAAACACCGAATCATGGAATGAAGAAGAATTAAAAATGAGTTTTATTAGTATGATTATTTATTTATCAAGATTCGACAAACCTATTCGCACTTACTATGACCGTGAAATTTCGGCAGAAATAGAGGGTTATTTTGTAAGCTCAAAAGTCGATATGATGCTCTCCAAAGGCATTGGCGATTTGATAAAAACTCCTTATTTCTTCTTACACGAGTACAAAAGAGAAAAAAAATATTCAGGAGACCCTATCGGACAAATGCTTGGCGGAATGTTGATTGGACAAGAAAAAAACGCCAATAATAAGCCTGTATATGGATGTTACGTACAGGGTAGAAACTGGTATTTTAGTATTCTTGAAGGTAAAAAATATATCATTAGTGAAGGGTTTGATGCCTCCAAAATTGATGAAGTTCAACAAATCATGTTTATTCTCAGAAAAATTTATATTATTATCAAAGAAAAATTATTCTCTTAGTTTTGCCTACTCATCATACCAAACTCCTTTTCTTAAAATACAACAAAACAGTAGTCCCGTTATTGATTTGATAGTCTAATCTTCCATCTAATTGTCGTGTCAAGAGCGAAATCAATTGCGTGCCAAAACCTGTTCCTTTTGCCTTTTGATCTGGTACTTTACCGATACCATCATCAGATACTTTTAGGATTAATCCACCTTCGGTATCTTCTTCATTCAAAGAAATATTTATGTTGCCATTTTCCTTTTCAGTAAAAGCATATTTCAACGAATTTGTTAATAACTCATTGGTAATCAGTCCAATAGAAATGGCAGTATCTACATCCAAAACCAATGCTGGCATATTACATTCAACTTTTATACGTCCTTCGGCATTGAATGAACTCACGATATTTTCACCCAGATTGATAAAATAATCTCGCATTTCTATCGCCGCCAAATGTTCACCTTGGTAAAGTTTCTGGTGAATAATCCCCATCGAATGTACTCGATTTTGACTCGCCAACATGGCAGATTGCACGGCAGGGTCATCAATTTGAGCCGATTGTAATTCTAACAAACTTGATACTACTTCCAAGTTATTTTTTACCCGATGATGAATCTCTTTCAAAAGTAATTCGTTCTCTGCATTTCGCTTGTCGAGGAGCGTATTTTTGGTTTCTAATTCACCATTTAAACTTTCTAATTGCTGATTGCTTTTTTGTTTTAATCTAAAATTTCGATAGACCAAAACCAACAAAAACAAACCTGCCAGTAAAGCCCCAATGTACCAATTTCGTTCCTTTGCTTTTTGGGTTAATTCACTTTCTTTTTTTACAATATCCAACTTTAACTCATTCTCTTTCAAGGACTTATCCAAAATTTTATCAGATTCATCGAATACTGTGTCAAAATATTTCACATAGTATTCGAGGGCAGTTTTAAACTCTCCCTTACTTTTATAGGCGTTACTCAAGTGCAAATATCCATTCGATATAAATGGCGGACTATTGATTTGCTTAGCCACTTCTAACCCTTTGTTAAACAGACCAATGGCGTTTTCATATTTCTTGGTTTCCACTTCCCTCACGCCCTGTACGTAAGTATTGAAAATATACGTCTGATTTTGAGTTAATTTATATTTTTCCAATAAGTCCTGACATTCTTTGAGCAAGGGAACTGCCTTATTTTGCAGGTTTCTTCTCATATAATTATTGGCTCGTAATGAGCAATAATAAGCCGAAGCGAAAGGGTCACTCAAAAGGGGTAACAATGCTTTTTGTTTATCATAATAATAATCGCACGAATCCATAGAACCATGACTATTATGATACCATGTAATTTCTGAATAAACCTTAAAAAGCATTTCATTTTTATTGGGAGCCTTGTTTGCTTCATACAATTTCAGACTTTGCAATAAAAATGTATAACCCATTTTGACTGCGTCTATATTTTTTATGGAAGACGTACTTCTACTATACAAATACCCTTTATCAAGCAGGAATCTCGCTTGCATTTCGGGTGTTTTTTGCTCTTGAATCCATGAGAACGCTTGAAGCATTTTACTATTTGCTAAGGTTTGATTTTCTGTTTTGAAACTTTTTTCTGCTTCATAAAACAATATATCGTATTCCAAAGGCTTGGTGGCTTCTGATTTATCGGGTATTTTATCATAATAGAATCTTGCCTTCGTGAGGGCATCTTCAATTTTGGGTGTGTTATATGAACTAAGAAAAACAGCATAAACTTTGACATACGCCTCCGAAAGGGCTTGAAAATGCTTTGGCTCTTTATGGTTCAAAACGTTGATGGCTCTATCAAAATAAATTTCTGCACTATCCTTATTGTATTGCGGTAACTTCAAAAACCATTCGGCTTTGGTCAGATGGGTTTTGCTTTGTTGGATAGCCTGTTGGGGTGATTGGGCATATACGTAGGACGTAAAACAAATTTGGATGTACAGAATAAATAAACGCTGTTTTGAGAAAAATCTCAACAATTCATGAATTGAGAAATTACATAAATTATTGAAAATTAGCGAGTTACATTTTTTTGAAAAAGCAGTTTTTGCGTGTGTCATGGTTATTTTGCATAATTTTAGAGGCGGAGTAATATACTAAATTATGCAAATTTTGTGGTTGTTGGTGACTTAAAATTGCTTTCTTATTAAACGGTTGTGGGATGGCAATTATTCAAAATAAATAATCCAAGTTTGAGGGTTCAAACTTGGATTATTTAATCAATTAAAATGCTTTAAAACATATTTCCTTCTCCTCGAAATATCCGCTTTCTGTCCATTGGTCATCATCAAAAATTCATCCACTTGATTATACTCCTTCACATGATTTGGGTTAATCATATAAGAGCGATGAACCCGCAAAAAACCGTGCGTTTCGAGATACGGCTCAAAAAATTTGATGGGATGAGCCAAGAGTTTTTGTTTACCATTTTCTAAATAAAGCATGGTATAATTAACATCTCCTTTCAAGAGAATAACATCATTGATAAACACCTTTTTGGATGTTTTATGATTTAGAATGAGTAGGGAATTACTCCCTTTTTGTTGGTATGTTTTCATGGAGGTAAGTTTGATTATGTGTGTATTGTCATTGCGAGTGCAACGAAGCAATCCTTCCGATTGATGAGAGGTTTTGAAATCCTCCGTTTTTAAACAATTATTGGGCTATTGCATCTGCTACTTTCTTAGTATCTAAATATTGTTGAAAACCAATTACTTTTTCGTTTTCAAGTGTCCATAAATGGGCTACTTGGGCATCGTAAGTCGCCCCGTTATTCTTTAATTTAGCTTGGTAGCGTAAAGTGGCAAGCACCTTATTGTTAGACATTTCATGCAACTCAATATTAACCAGATTAAAATACTCATAATCTGCCCCAATACGAGCAAAAACGCCATTTAAAATTGCCTCTGGACCGATATACGGATTTCCATCAGCATATACGTTTCCTTCCGCTTCGTTCCAAACCACTTTTTCATCTAAGCCTGCGAGTACCGTTGGCATATCGCCAACGGCAAAGGCAGCGTAGAGGGTTTCGATTGCTTGAACATTGTTTTCATTAGTCATTTTCTTAATTTTTTAAAATTATTGCCTACTCTAATCGGTTTTCGGCTTTCCCGTTTTTGTATTTTGATTAAAAAATTGAGAAAATACAGTATTTCTCGCTACTTTTAAGCGATAATATTTTTTTAAAAAAATGAAATAGAACGCTATATTTGTAATAAAAACTATGATGAAATTAAACCTTCGACCCGCATTGTTTTGGGACGTAAATGTGAACGAAGTGGACTTAGATAAACACCAAGTTTCGGTGATTGAACGCATAGCCACCCGTGGACATTTAGACGAATTTCGGGCAGTGATGCAGTTTTATGGGCAGGAAACCGTAAAAAATACTTTGCTCAATGCTCGCTACCTCGACAAACGAACTTTGTCTTATTGCAGCCTTATTTTTGATGTTTCCATTACCCAATTTCGATGCTACAAACTCGCACAGTTGAACCCCGAACACTGGAATTATTGAAGCAGCTAATGCTTATGCCCATACTGGACTCTTTTTTTTTGGTGGGTGGCACAGCGTTGGCGTTGCAATTGGGTCATCGTAAATCCATTGACCTCGACCTCTTTACGCCCGAACCTTTCAATAATTCAATTTTGCTTGATACCCTTTCGGCTACATTCGATATCAGCATCGAATTGGAACAACCCAACATGATTATTACCAATATTGAGGGCATCAAGGTTGATTTCGTCAAAATGGGTTATCCCATATTATTCCCAGCATTGTCTGGCGAAGGCGTTCAAATGCTTGATATTCGGGACATCGCCGCTATGAAACTCAAAGCCATTGCCCAACGAGGCAGTAAAAAAGATTTTTTCGACATCTACTTTCTTTTAGAGCATCTATCTCTCGAAACGATGCTTGACTTATTTCAGCAAAAATTCAAGCTGTATGAAATTTTTCACATCATAAAAAGCCTAACCTATTTTGAAGATGCCGAATCATTTGCCGACCCCGTTGTTTTCGATAAATCTGTTTCGTGGCAAAAAGTTAAAACGCTCATTCAAGAATCGGTTAAAAAGTTGGGCTGAAAATCATTTAATTTCCCTTTTTTTAAAATATAAAACAAAGCCTGTACTTGGGTTGAAGTTTACTTCTTTTGCAAAATATCTCTGCCCATCGCCTTAATGATGACCGAGCGGTCATAAGTAGTGATATAGCGGTCAATCTTTTTGTTTGCGTTGAAATGCGTAACAAAGTTCATTCTGAGATTGCCAGTACCAGTGGCAAAGACTAACTTGTTGGAAAAATAGCTAATCACCAAGTTGCCAGTGAGTTTAGACCCCGCCGTAGGTTTTAGGGCATTTACTGGAAGAAAGACAGCTTCATCCATGCTCATAGATTTGATGCCCGAAGTAGCCTTCCAGTTTTTCCACCAGTCAATCACCGCTTTTTTACCGACCAATTTGGTGCGGGTGTTGTTGTCACCATCGGGAAACCAAAATTCCACATCATCAGCCAGGATATTCGCCCAAGCATCGAAATCAAATTTGATAACATGGCTCAATGCCTGTTCAGAAAGGTCAACATACTCCTGTGGGGCAATTTCATAATTTGCCGCCTGTGCTTGGGCTTTTGTTGTTGAAAATATGGCAATGATGATTGCCAGCATTGAGAAAAATTTAATAGTTTTCATGTTGATTTGGGTTGTACGGAACGCCGTAGCGTTTTGGGTTTAAAAAGTAAAAAGACGAATTAAAAAATAATGTGTTAGTGAATGAAATGGCTATTGGCAATTGGCTGTCAGCTATCGGCTGAACGGACAATCGCTTGAAATATAAAAATTTAGCGATAAAAAATGTGATTATTAGGCTCTTCTTAATAAGCCACTTGGGTATTCGTTACAGTATCAAAACCGATACTAAATCCAGTTACGAAGTCTTTCCAAGCATAAATTTTGGGTTCTATTGAATAAAATTCGGTGTTTGCCGTACCACCTGCGGATGCTCCAAACTGAACCGAACTTACATATATGTTAGAAAATTTGTAGGAGAAATAAGGAGTAGTCGTTCCTTTTTTATAAATTTTAACTTCCAATACTATTGTTGTTACTGCCGATTTATTGCCAAAAATATTTAGCAATCCAATGGTATTTCTGTCTAAAATTTTAGAAAAACTGAAACTTTGCCAAGAAATATTCCCTGGACTTCCAGGATAAGACGCTCCTACACTCAAAGAAAGCAATGGTAAAGGATTATTTATCAAGAAAAGTAGTCCAAAACCCGTCAAGAAAGCATACGACAACGAATCTGTCCCAACAACCGAGGGCATGGGCATCATCATCACTTTGTTCCATTGCATACCATCATGCAATGCGGGGGCATTGGTGGATTTGTCATAAATCATCAATCCTGCCGTTGGGCTACTGACGGCGGCAGTGCTGTTTAGTCGTGGCAACATAAGCCCTTTGTTAGTGCTGTTTACGTCAAGCACGGCATTGGCACTTGGCGTATTTGTTCCGATGCCAATTTGGGCATTTAAACCATTGGTTATCAGTAATATGGAGAAAAATAATAACTTTTTCATACGTATTTTTAAGATTAATTATTGAGTAAATCTCGGGTTCGCCAACCTCGGGAACTGATTAAAATTTATTTTTAGTCAAAATATTCATACGCACGCTTTCATCTATACGCAATAGCTGCACTGGTTGGTCCTGTTAATGGCAACAAAGCCGTTGATTTGAAGCCAATCTTTTTTGCCCATTTATTGAAATCTGCAAAAGTATAATCAAAACCAGAACTTGTTTCGATGAGCATATTCAAACTCATCATCATGCCAAAGACATTTTGTTTTCGTTCGTCATCAATGATGTTTTCAATTGCCACAAAAGCACCTCCTGCGGGCAAGGCATCGTAGGCTTTTTTCATAAGCATCAACTTCGTTTCTTCGTCCCAATCGTGCAGGATATTACCCATTGTAACAATATCAGCCGAAGGAATGGAGTCGTTAAAGAAATCCCCGCTGGCGGTTTTTACGCTGTCGGTCATTTGAAATTGCTCAATGGTTTCCGTGGCAATGGGTTCGATAACGGGTAAATCAAAAGTAGTGCAAGCAATATGAGGTTGATGTTTTGCGACCATCAGTGATAGCATCCCCGCCGACCCACCAACATCGGTTAGGGTAGTATATTTTGAAAAATCAAAAGTATTGGCAAAACCAATAAACCCGCCCATTTGGATGCCCGACATACCATGAACAAATATTTTGAGCCGTTCAGGATCTTTGTAGATGGCTTCAAAAAGGTTTTCCCCGTTTTTGGCTTCGTTTTGCATTTTTCCCGTTTTGAGTCCTTCTTCCAAGTTCCCCCAAAAACCGTAGAGCCGTTCGTTCATCATTTCCAAGATTCCGCCCACATACGTAGGTTTGTTTTTGTCCAAGAAAATATCAGTATCCATTCCGTTTGAATATTTGGCAGTTTCTAAAATACCCTCTCGATTCAGAAATCCAAAACCAGTTAAGGTATCTAAAAAGTCAAAGACGTTTCGGTCTGTACATTTCAAGTCCAAACCGTTTTTGATTTGGGTAGCAGTCATACTTTTATAGTCAGCTAATTTGGTAAATAAGTCAAAATTGACGGCTGACAATAATACTTTTGATGCCCAAAAGCCAGATCCAATTTGCATGATGGTGGCGGGCGAAGGTTGATTTTGATGTGTTTTCATTGATTTGAATTGGTTTTAGATTCTGTGATAATTACGAAACAAATCAACACAGAAATCCTAAAACCAAAAACGCATCAAGGACGAACAGTATCGAAAACTGTCCGAAGGTAGGGTTTTATTTACCGAAGGGGTTTTATATGCTAAGTGTTATTGTCATTGCGAGGCACGAATCGGAGTTTCGCAAACCAATCTTTTGGATTGATGCGAAAGAGTTTGAAAACCTCTGCCCGTAAGCAAACAGATTGGTTTAACGAAACTCCGATTCGTTTCACTCGCAATGACAAATCTGAGGGTTTGAAATTCTCTGCCCGTAAGCTAAAAGATTGCTTCACTACGTTCGCAATGACAGAGCTTGACATTCTTTAAAATCCCACATTCAATTTCGCCGTGGCATTCAAATACTTCAAAGTCGCCCCGCTTTTGTATTCTACATTCTTGGCATTGGCGGCATTGCTGGTTATGGTAACGGTGTGATTATTAATGATTACGATGTCAGTTGGCAAAGGAATTCTATTGGGAGTCCAAGTGCTGGCACTTTCCCAATTACCCGAAATGAAACTATTTATAACATTCCCAACATTCACTGATACATTGGCAGAAGCAAGACCTACGCAAGTAACGCTGTTCAAAGTCTGTTCACATTTTGCGTAGTAATTGGTAGTGGTGGTTGGACTAACTGGCATCGTTGCTACTGAATTATCCGAAGATTTATACCACTTTAAGGCATAAGTTCCTACACTTCCTGAACAACCCGTTGCAGTGAGTGATACACCACCACCCGTTGGAATGTATGCCGTTGCTTGGGGTGTGGGCATGGGTGAAGCAAGGGCATTTACTACTAAACTTGCTGAATTAGTACAGCCAAAACTATTGGTCAAAGAAGCCGTGTATGTGCCTGAATTTATGGCAGTTATACTTGAAACACTGGTATTTGAGGGTGTCCAAAGCGGAGTGGATTCATTGAAAGGTACGGCTTGAAGCACTTGTCTGGTTGGTCCGTTTGTCAAGATTCCACTGTTGCGATTAGACGTTTCATCAATCGTGATATTACCGCTACTTTCATTAAATTTATAATAAGCAACCAAACCTGCACTATTGGCACTCACGCCACTATTCATATTTGCTTGAATTTGGGCTGGGGTTCTTACCACATTCCACAATCGAAGCTCGTCCATGCGACCATTGAAATGATTACAAACACAAAAGGTTGGTTGCTGCCTGCCAATGTTCATGGCTTTATTATCTTGCGAAAACGTAACGGCTGCCGTTCCCGAAGCTACTCCGTTGATATAAAAAGTGAGCGTTCCTGCATTAAGCGAGATAGCCACGTGTGTCCAAGTATTTTCTGGAACTGTACCCGTTGAATACACCCACGCACCCGTACCTCTGGTATAAAAACCCATTTTATTGCCATTACTATTAGCATTCAATGACCACAGGTAGTTGTAGTTGCCTTTGTCAAGAATGGTTGAATTACTACCAGAATAATTTACCCAAGCCTCCATCGTGAAAGTTCCTGCCAGATTGAGACTCGGACTATGCGGAACGGCAATGTACTGGCTATTGGTTTTTACGAAATTCATCACATTATTATTAGTTCCCAAATAAGATTTTAGCGTTACCGAACCAGGACTACAAAATGCCAATGGACCACTTGCTGCAAGCATCGGTGCCGTTGGCGATGGATTGACGATGATACTGTTTGACGGAAATCTTTTGTAATTATATATGCCACTATTGCATGAAACAAAATAGTTGGTGTTCACCGTGGGCGATTGTGAGAATGGACTCCCCGTACCAATCGGATTCCCCAAAGCCGCAGTATTATACCAAGAGGCAACCGTACCAGCCGCACAATTGGCGGTTAATGAAACATTGGCGTTTGCTCCCTGACAAATACTCGTTTGACCCGTAGAAATTCCCGTTGGCAAAGCATAATTTCCCCAGTTGCAAGTGGCAAAAATATTGGAGGCTACGGCTTGGTCATTTAATGCGTATAATTGTAAATTTAGGTCTGCCGAAGACAAAGCAGCGGCATTGGGTTGGGTTACGCTCACAAAATAATCAAGCGGAGCACAGCTACTCGGATTAATCGTATAATCACCAAACTCTGTTGTTCCAAAGGACCCTGTGATACGTATAGTTGCATCGTTTCCGTTAGTTATGGGTTTATATCTCAGATTATAAGTTCGTTGTTCATTTGAATTATTACAAAGATTTATGGCAAAAATAGACGGTGATGGAAGGCTCGGAGTGCTTACTGGTACATTCGGAGCGGTGTAGGTACTACTGGTTGGGCTTGCTTTGAATCTCAACGAAGGCTGGTCTCTTGGGTAGCCACCTTCGTAGGGCCAAGAGGTTTTTGATTGAGCAGAATCCAACAAAAATATCGGCGTTCCGTAGGTTCTATCTTTAATGATTTTAATCCTAAGAATATCTCCCTGAGTATCATCCGCCAACGTATAGGCTACCGTAGTGCTTGTATTCATTGTATTTGAAACAGAAGTTCCCATCGTTTTTTTGGTTTTGAATTCATAACCGCCATCTACGCCCGAGCCACCAAATTTTACGATGAAACTTATACCCGCCGAAGCTTCTAAAAAATGACTGACATCGTAAGTATCACTCGTTGCCACCGACTGCGTAACAGAATTTGTAATTGCAACGGATTTTCCTGTCATGGTAAAAGGAGGTCTGATAACCTCTGCACTGGGGTTATTGACATTGATACTGTCTTTCTCTAATACCTGTCTCCAAATTTTTATCTGACTTTGGGCTTCATGCCTAATTTTGGGTAAAGTGACAGGATTATCTATCAGTGCCTGTCTTTGAGCAATATCGTTCAAAATATCGCCTTTATTATAATAAAAAGGCGTGGCAGAATTAGGCACTACGCCAAAAATTAGGGAGGAATCTTTTTCAACGGAAAGCGTTGGCAATGTATTTATAAAAACATTTGGAAAAATTCCGTAGGCAATATCAGACGAATACCCCAAATAAATTGACCCCTGATTGGCGGGGGCAGACCTTGCTGCGGTGGTGATGGCGTTTAGGATATTAACGCAATTTTGCCTGCCATTGGATCGCATGGAGGTACTGCCGCCACCCACAGTCGCAGATGCCGTAACCGAAAACTCAAAATTAGTGGTAATAAACAAACCCGCAGAACCCGCAATACCCAGAGTAACGCCTAATTTTCCTGTATTTGACTCATCAGTGGTTAATGATTCGCTCATGTTTCTGCAAGCCTCTTGATTGGTTTGGAAGGTTACGGTACTCAAATCCCCAGGCGGATTATGCAATATCATTTGTGGGATGGATGGTTCCTTCAAATATCCTTTGATTGCCACAGGATTAGATTGTGAAATCAAGATTGAAGCACCTTCTACCACGTAAGGCAAAGCAATGGTATATTCTTTGGTAGCATTAATCGGACCAGCAGTCCTGCTAACTGAAAACTGGAAGACCAACCAACCTTGGGTTCGTCCTACTGGAAAGGTAAATCTGTTTGAAAAAGTGATACCAACCGATTGAGTATTACCATCATATCCGCCACCCGATGAATTTAATACAACATTTTGGTCATAAACATTATTTTGTTCATTTTTACCAATTGCCCCCGTAATCGTGTTACCACCATTATTGATGGTTACTGTGTTACCAAGTGGGGAATAAATTTTGAATGATAATGTTAAGTCGAAAGGCTTTCCTGCCCTTGCTTTCAACAATTTTGCAATTGGCGTAGAGGCAAAAGTGGGTTGAATAATGCCAGCATTCTGGTTAATGTCGGCAGTTGTGGCAAAAGTGCCAGCATAAGATCCAGCATTTCCCAAATTTCCTTCACTACTGTAAACCATTAATGAATCATATCCAGGTGCAGTACCAAGTAAGTCATATTTAACTTGCTGACTGTAAGATACTTGAAAGGCCAAAAAAAGAAAAAGTGTCCCAATAATTGTAAAATTTTTCATGGTAATAATTGTTTTTAATTTAGAATGAAAAGACGGTTTAATACCTTCACAAAAAAACTAAAAACGCATCAAACCAAAAACCAATCAAGGACGAACAGTACTGAAAACTGTCCGAAGGTAGGGTTTTATTTACCGAAGGGATTTTACGTTACCAAGTAGTCGAATCTAAATAAGGAACGATAATTGAATAACCTACTGACTCATAAATCAATCTTTTGGGCTATTTCTTCGTCTAAAAAAAACTAACGTATCGCTGTTATGTGTCGTTTTTTTACCTCGAACTAATCCAAAATGTCAATTTCTAAATCAAATACCGCATCGGTGATCCGACTTATTTAATTCCCATTCCTAAGCGACTGGCTTTCCGTAAAGTCAAATTCATGTACTATTTCATTACCTTTGCAACATGGATTATTTTAAAAATTTACTTGATTTACTGAAAATTGAGCGGAATGAAGACCGTGAACAATACAAACGATTAACCGAATCATCGTCCGTTTCTGACCGCCGTGCCAATGGTTTAACGTGGTTTCCTGTGGCAATCAGAGGTTCGGAAATTGGTCGGGGAGATTATTTGACGATTGAGTTAGAACGCACTACGCACCAAGATGTTTTTCATCAGTTTCGTGCGGGAATGCCAGCGGTTTTCTTTACCAATCACGACCCCAAAAAAGATAGAATTGAAGGCACAATTTCGCATCAAAATGGCAATAAATTAAAAATTACCATCAAAGACGATGAACTGCCCGAATGGAGTAGAGATGGGAAATTGGGCGTTGATTTATTGTTTGATGATAATAGTTATGATGAAATGAATGATGCTTTGAAAACGGCGTCTGAGTTAAGTAATAAAAGTACGTTGATTCAAGTTTTGACGGGAGAAAAGCATCCAACATTTATGAATTTTAACGCTGGCTGGGTTCAAAACCCAGCCAGCGTTGGGCAACCGACTTCAAATCTCAATGAATCCCAATCAAAAGCCGTTGATAAAATCCTGTCAGCCAATGAGTTAGCTATTGTTCATGGTCCTCCTGGAACTGGAAAAACCACCACTTTGATTCAAGCAATTAAGGCATTAATTAAACAAGAAAATCAGAAAATATTAGTCGTTGCACCCAGCAATACCGCCGTTGATTTATTGAGTGAAAAACTGTCGGAGGAAGGACTAAATGTGCTTCGGGTGGGTAATCCTGCGAGGGTTTCGGAGCGTTTGCAAAGACTGACTTTGGAAGCAAAAATGGCGGAACATGATTATTTAAAGGAAACCAAACGCTTGAAAAAACAGGCAATGGAATTCAAAAATATGGCTCATAAATACAAGAAAAGTTTTGGTAAATCTGAACGTGACCAACGCAAAGCCTTGTTTGATGAAGCCCATAAAATCATGAAGGAAGTTGGCAATACCGAACAGTATATTATTGACGATATTGTATCCAAAACACAGGTCGTAACGGCTACACTCGTGGGAGCAAATCATTACACCATTAGAAATTTGGAGTACAATACCGTTGTCATTGACGAAGCGGGTCAAGCCCTTGAACCTGCCTGTTGGATTCCGATTTTGAAGGCGAAAAAGGTGATTTTGGCAGGCGACCATTGTCAATTATCTCCCACCATAAAATCAAACGAAGCGGCAAAAAGTGGATTGAATGAAACGCTTTTGGAAAAGTGCATAAAACTACATCCAGAGGCTGTAACCTTATTAGAAGAACAATATCGAATGAACGAAAACATCATGGGTTATTCGTCTTCGGTTTTTTATCAAGATAAGTTAAAAGCTCATCATTCAGTGGCAAAATATTTACTTTTTGAGAACGATTCTCCCCTCTTATTCATTGATACGGCAGGTTGTGGTTTTGAGGAAAAATTGGAAGGTACAAGTAGCACGAATCCAGACGAAGCATCTTTTACATTTAAGCATATTAATCTGTTTGTCAATGAGTTAAGTAAAAAATATCCGATTGAAAATTTCCCAAGTATTGCCGTAATTTCTCCTTATAAACAACAGATAAATCTTTTAAAAACGCAATTTGAGCACAGTCCAGATTTGCAGAAATATAAGGAAAAT
>JAYUOX010000088.1:0-5700 GCA_043760595.1 Cytophagales bacterium | reverse complement strand
ATTGCCAATAATTCCCTTTGAAGGCATCTTCCGCTTCTTTCAAACTCTCGAAAGATTTGTATTGAGCGGTTTCAAAGCCTTTTACTTGTTCCTCGGCTTCTTTCCAAGTATTGAAAACTCCCGTTTGTCGTCCTTTCCAGACGGTGTAATATTTAGTTTTTTTTGCCACGTTACTACAATCTTTTCTGTAAAATCTTAATAGAAATTGCCAATAAAATTACCCCAAAAACCTTCCTGAGTACGTTTGTACCTGCTGTTCCGAGTTTGGACTCAATCCATTGTGATGATTTTAGTACGATATAAATAAAGACTAAATTCAATAAAATCCCTATCAAAATATTGATTTCGTCAAATTGCGATTTCAAAGACAAAATAGTTGTCATCGTTCCCGCACCCGCAATCACGGGGAACGCCAACGGTACAATAGAGGCGGCTTTCCCAGCCTCTGCATCTTCGGATTTGAAGATATTTCTACCCAAGGTCATTTCCAGACCAATCAAGAAAATAATGATTGCTCCCGCAATGGCAAAGGAGTTTATATCAACGCCCAGAAGCCCCAGAATGGACTTGCCGACGTACAAAAACGCAATCATAATTCCTCCCGAAACCAGCGTAGCTTGTTCAGCATGAATATGACCCGTTTTTTTGCGAAGGTCAATAATAACTGGGATTGCTCCCAAAATATCAATCACCGAAAATAATATCAGCGATACTGAAAGGATTTCTTTAAAATTTAATTGCATAGTTTTTCTACTGTAGCTCGAAGCGACCGTCGCACGGTGGCACTTCGAGAATCTTAGTCCAATTATTCGTCCATTCTCGAAGTGCCACCGTGCGACGGTCGCTTCGAGCTACAGTAATATTTATAATATTTTCATCAAAGCCTCAATCTCAAAATCTTCAATCGCAGGGAAATTAGCAATCCTGAAAGTAGTATTTTTCCAAGAACCATACCCATTCCCAACCGTAATTCCTTGGGCTTTTATTAAGGCTTTTATTTGTTTTATTTGCTCTTCTGTTCCTTCAATCGTAATGACAGTATCTGAACGAACTTCGGAGTTTTGAGAAACGCATTTCATCCCTTTTTTCTCGAAAAAATCGTACCAATCATTGGCTTTTTGTTTTATACTTTCAGAAATAATTGAAATATTAGAAATTTCTAACATTATTTTATTTATGAGATAAATACTCAAAACATTTGGCGTAAAATGCGTTTGGAATTTCTGAAAATTATCGTGAATGAACAATAAACTATTATAAAATTTACGGTCATTAATTTGCTCGGCACGCTCAATGGCTTGGGGTGAGCATATCATAATTGCCATACCTGCGGGTAGTCCTAAACACTTCTGGACGGAGGCAAACCAAACGTCTCCATCCTGAAAATCCAACTCAATTCCACCCAAAGATGAAGTTACATCTACGGCGATAATTGCCTCTGGAAATGCTTTTCTGAATGGCTTTAAGTCTTTGATTTGTGTGCCGTTTGAGGTTTCGTTTTGAGTTATGCAAACAATATCTTTAAAATCTGTAACATTCTGTAAATCAGGCAGTTCATTTAACAAAAAAGGCACTCTCTCAATTTTAGAAACTAACTTTTCAGTATAAGCAGCCCACTTTTCTCCGAATGCTCCGTTGTAAAAATGTAGGCTTTTCTGACGGGTCAATGATTGGGCAATTATCTCCCAAGCCTCCGTGGCGGATGAGATAAAATAGACGTGATAATCATCAGGAATGTTAAGTTTTTTGTGCAAACTCTCAATCGCTCCACGAGTAATTTCCATACATTCCTGACTCCGATGATTGACACTCAGAACCCCCTCTGCAAAGGCATCTTGCAGATATTTGGCAACTTGTGGATATACCTTTGATGGTCCTGGATAGAAGGTCATATTTCAATTAATAGTTAGCAATTATCAATTAACAGTTATCGTCAATTACCAATCAATAACTATCAAAATGAACTTCGTGATTGATTAATTGTCTTCCTTTGTTAATTGATAATTGTTACAAAAACGTTTGTATCGCAAAATCATACCCTCGCAAACCAAACCCAATAATAATTCCGATGGAATTTGGGCTGACGTAACTATGATGACGGAAGTCCTCTCGCTTGTGTACGTTGGAGATGTGTACCTCCACAGTAGGCGTTTTCACGGCTGCAATAGCATCCGCAATGGCAATGGACGTATGTGTATATGCACCCGCATTGAGTACGATCCCTTCATACGAAAAACCTACTTCGTGGATTTTATCAATCAATGCTCCTTCGTGATTTGACTGGAAATATTCTAAATCCACGACTTCCGCATATTTGTCTTTCAATACTTCAAAATATTGCTCAAAGGTCTGATGACCGTATATTTCGGGTTCACGCTTGCCCAAAAGATTAAGATTGGGACCGTTGATGATGATTATTTTTTTCTTGGACATTTTTTGATTTCGGATTGTGGATTTCGGATTGCGGATTTATGCTGTACTAATAATTTTTGAAGAAACTTAAAACATTTTATTTGTTATCTTTGAGTGTTTACAAAAATTGGATTTGTGCTGAAATGACAGTTATTCTAAATCCGAAATCAAAAATCCGCAATCCGAAATCAAAAATGAATTGGCAAAGCTATCTAAAAAATTTCAAAAGCTACCTTACTTTGGAGCGTTCTCTTTCTGAAAATTCGATTGAGGCGTATTTGCGTGATGTCGGGAAGCTCTGGGAATACCTCGAAATTGCGGGAGAATTGGACATTCAGCCCGAAACCGTTACGGATAAACACATCTTTAATTTCTTCTATTACATTGGCGAATTAGGACTTGAAGCCACTTCTCAGGCACGTATGCTATCGGGTTTGAAGTCATTTTTCAAGTATCTTTTACTGGAAGACATTATCAAAACTGACCCAATGGCGTTGATAGTTTCGCCAAGGATTGGTAGAAAATTACCTGCTACTTTGACCTTCCCAGAAATTGAAAAAGTCTTGGACATTATTGACCTTTCCACCAACGAAGGCACTCGTAATCGGGCGATTTTGGAGGTACTTTATAGCTCAGGTTTACGGGTTTCGGAATTGGTAGAAATGAAAATCACGGAGTGTTATTTTGATATTGGATTTTTGAGAATTATCGGAAAAGGCGATAAAGTCAGGCTGGTCCCCATCGGGCGAGATGCTTTGCATTATGTCAATATTTATTTGGAAAATATCAGAAATCAGCAAGAAATTAAACCCGAAGCCGAGAATCATGTTTTCTTGAATAGAAGAGGAAATAAATTGTCTCGGGTAATGATATTCTTAATTATCAAGGACTTAGTGGCTCGTGCGGGGATTCAAAAAACCATTAGCCCACACAGTTTTAGGCATTCTTTTGCGACGCATCTCATCGAAGGCGGAGCAGATTTACGGGCAGTTCAAGAAATGTTGGGGCATGAATCTATCACTACGACAGAGATTTATACGCATTTGGATAGAGAATATTTACAGCAGACCATTGTGGAGTTTCATCCGAGGAGTCGGAAGAAATGAGTTGTCTGTGGAGATAATAGAGCGATGAGAGAAAACTGCAAAAAATCTAAATAATTGTCATAACTATTTGGCAATCAGATTAGTTATATGAACTATAACAATCAAATATAATGGTTCATAATTTTAATTACAGACACAATATTTAACTAAAACAACACGTAAAATCATGAAAAATTTATTCAAAATTATTAGCTCATTATTTATTTTAGGGCTTGGGCTATTCATTACCACTTCATGTAAAAAGAGTTATGCAATACCCGAAAAAGATGGATTAGATTTAGCGTTGGAAGACAGTCGTTTTTCAACATTCACGAAACTTTTGACTGAAAATGATTTGATTAACTCACTCAAAACGTCTGATTCATACACGATTTTTGTTCCTACAAATGAGGCTTTTTCAAAAGTTGATATTAGTAAATTGACGAAAATTGAACTGTTAAAATTGCTCAAAACGCACATCGTTACAAAGAGACGGCTTTTGACAAGTGAAATCAAATCGGGCGTTGTTCAAAGCCCTTATGTTGAATTATATTTGTCCAAAAACTCATCGGGTATTTTTATTAACGGAAGTGCGAAGGTCATTTCTGCGGATATTTTGGCATCGAATGGTGTGATTCATGTGATTGATAAAGTAGTTTTTCCTCCAAATCAGAGCCTAATGGTGACTATGAGTAGTAACCCTAATTTTTCGGAATTAGTCTCTTGGATTTCAGCAACGGGGAATAACTTAGAAACAAGCTTATCTTATTCGGCTCAAACGGCTTTGGGTTCAACGATTTTTGCACCTACCAATGCGGCGTTTGAGGAGCTATATAAAATTACCTCCAAAGCCACATTATTATCAGACAAAAAATTATTGAATAAGATTTTAAATTTTCATATGGTTGGAAGCAAGATTTTCTCAACAGACTTTCCAAATATAAATCAGCCGATAAATACTTATAATACACCAGCATTTTTGCCTGGAACACCACTTTTCAATAGTACAGATTTTATAATTATAGATCCTTCTGATGGTCAGTACCAATTGGTTTTTGATTTGAATAATGGGGTAAAAGTGAAGGGGATTTTAAGTGGTTCTGCCAGTATTACGGGTGTGAATTTATTGGCTACAAACGGAGTAATTCATACTATAGACAAAATCTTACTGCCATAACAAAACCCCAGAAATGAGCTTAATTAAGGTTCTATTATGATTTATACGAGATGACAAGTCCCGTACAAATCGTGATAGAACCTTAATTTTTTATCAAATTCCGAATACGACTCAATGAGTCAGGGTGAATACCCAAGTATGAAGCCAAGTCCTTAATCGGTATTAAACGTAACGCATCTGGTTGATTATCAAGGAGATGCAAATATCTTTCTTCGGCAGATTTTGAGATTAATGTATAAGTTCGGCGGGTTTCACGGATGTATAATTGTTCGGCAATCATACGGTGAAAACGCTCGGCATTTTTGGAAGTTTCTAATAATTCCAAAACGGGCGGATAATGCAAACGAAAAGCTCTGACTGGTGTAACTGCCTGAATCGCAATGCCCGAAGGACGTTGAGCTAAGCATGAAGCAAACGAACTTACTAAATTCCCCTTAAATCCCAAGTCCACACAAATATCTTTGCCTTGTTCGGTTGTTGCTTCGTATTTCACGGCACCTTCCAGAATGAAATACGCATATTTTTCAACGTCCCCTTTTTTGGTGAGATATTCCTTTTTTTTGAAGGTTACTTCATCAATAATATTTTGATAATATTCCCATTCTTCGGAAGAAAAATTGGCTAATTTAAAGATGGATTCTTTGACAAGGTAAATTTTATCGGGAGTGGATAAGGACATTTTATGAGTTGGTTATGGTATTATCTGGCGGCAATTTGATAGAGTTTTACTTGTATTTTTCGTTTTCCTGACAAATATAAGTTTTTTTGCTCAAAATAAGCATACCGTTTGCTAATCATCCTTTCATTTTGATTAAACGGCATGAAGGCAGTCATTAAATTATTAAGTGATAAGTCGTTAAGATGTCAAAAGTCGTAGGAAATTATTTCCTACGACTTTTGACATCTTAATAACTTATCACTTAACAACTTACGACTCCGCCATCGCTTTTTCTCCCACAAAAATCTGTTCTGGATTTTTGAATAATACGTTAAACGAAGTCAACGTTCCGTAGATTTTGGTAATAT
>JAYUOX010000087.1:0-5715 GCA_043760595.1 Cytophagales bacterium | reverse complement strand
GAAGGCGGGATAATGTTGAGAAATGGGAATTTGGCGGTTTCAGAGGGGGAAACAAATCTTGCGATTAGGGTGTCGGTCTGGATGGAGTCTTTTTTTTGGGCAAAACAGAGCGTAGCGAGTAATAACAAGCTGGCGGTCAAGTACATTTTTTTCATGGTAATTTGGTAAATAATGTTGGTTATATTTTGAGGTAATCAATCACACAATCAACAAAATTGCGTGGGAACGAAAACTTATAACTTTGTTGCTGAAGGGGGTCTAATCCTTTATAAGCAAAGCAAAAGCAACGCCCCACGCAACGCATGGGACGTTTAGCTTTAACTTTTCCTGCCTATTTTGTTAGACCTATTTTCAGCATCAGGATAGTTCGCTAAACGTAAATAATATATTAAATTCTTTTCTCTTCTATACTTTAAGTTTTTGTGAGTTTTAAAACGATTACAATGTTAAATGGAGTTCTTGATACTGCCAAATATTGACCAAATTATTTTGAGTAAAACATGAAAATAGGGTAAAATTACCTAATGGATTGCGTAAAATTACCTGCCTTTTGTGGTAAGAAAAACCAATCCCGACAACATGAAAACGATTCTAATTTTATTCCTTTTCCTAATATTTAGCCCAATTTATGGACAAACGGGCAACAAAGACGTTGATGAGGCTTTGAAAGAAATGGCGGGAAAATATGCCAATGGACAAAGCCCAACCAATGAAGACATGGCTGGACTTTTACGTGCAATGGGCGTAAATCCTAACCAAACCAGTCCAGAAAATTATGCAAAAATGCAACAAGGTTTGATGGATAAATTCAACGCTAATTCTGGCGATTTTTTCTCAGGGGCAAAATCTATCTTGAAAGGAATCGTCAAATCCATTCCCATTATTGGTGATTTATTGAGTGGTTTATTTGGTCCAGATGAGGTCTCGGATGCCGATACCCACGATAAACTCGACCAAGCCAATGGTATTTTGGATGAAGTAAATCAGGGTGTTTCTAAAACGGCTTTTTATACTGAATCCACGTTTAAACTAATGGCGGAACAGGAAAAATACCTTCTCACACCCAGCAATGGCGTAAAAAATCACCCTTTCAATGCTAATGCCAAGACGAATTGCAGTAAAGTTATTGACGTTGCCAATTTTTATTTGAGTGCGGTGCATAACGATAAATACCTAACTGAACTCGAAAAAACTTACGCCAAAAACAAACTAACCAACTTCAAAATTTCAGCCTCTCAAAAATCTGATAAGGAATTACCGATGGTTACGCTGGCAACCAAATACCGCATGAGCGACAAAGACCGAATTGCGACCTTGGAACAAATTGCCCACAACTCCGAAACGCTTTACAAAGAAGTGGTTTCATTCGGTCAGAGGATAGAATCGACATCCAAAGAAAGGAAAAACAAAAAAGCGGAATACACTTTTGGCAAGGAATATTTCGCTCCTAAAAACTAAAAATCATGGCTGGATTTATCGAAGGATATGACAAAAATCTGCAAGCCATTGGCGAACAGATTGAAGGAAATAGCACCATTTTTATCAGTACGGCATTAATATTGTTGCCCTGGGGATGCTTTTGATGGTAGCGAAAAGAGTCTATCGGGTGTGGGGAATGAACGAACCTTTGGACATTTACGGAATGCTTCGCCCCATCGGTTTTGCTCTTTTACTGAAATTTTACATGGTATTCATGGGAGCGGTGGATGCCACCTTGGAGGTCGTGAATGAAACCGTAGTCGGTTACGTAAACGGAGGAAAATCTACCATGATAATGGCTCTGGTTGAATTGGATGAGGATAATGCTAAGTCAATGGATGAGAAAACAGCAGGGAAAAATTTAGGAAAAACGCCCATCGAAGAAAGCCCCAGCAATGGTTTTTGGGACACCATCACGGGCGGTGCGGAATGGATTGGAGCGAAATTCTTAGCCGCCATTCAGTACGCTATCCGTTGGTTAGCCTTCATTTTACTGATTTTTGGCTACGTTTTTCTATCCACGATTAGGCTTTTGTATTTGCTGATTTTGAAATTAATTGGACCGATCGCTATTGCTTTTTCAGCCTTTGAAATCTTTTCGGATTCTTGGAAAGGTTGGCTCAGTAATTACATAAACGTGTCCTTGTGGTTGCCCATTGCCAATACTTTTATGTTCATTCTTTTGAAATTATCAAACTCGATGGTGGACAAAAGCAACATGGACGAAATCCAAATTAATATGGCGTTAATCATCCTTTACATCACGGGCGTTTTTGGATTTTTCAAAGTACCCGATTTGGCAAATTTGATTATCTCGGGCGGTGCGGGGGCGATTGGGTCAAATGCAATGGGCGTGAGTGCTTCGCCCGTTTCGGCGGTGGCTGCCTACATGGGTGGAAAAGCGGGTTCGGCGGGTAAAGCGGGATGGAATATGTTACAGAATGTTGCTGGGGGCAATAAATCTGAGTCAAATACAAATGGGCGAGTGAGTGAACAAGCTAATCAACCAAAGTAGCTTTCGGCAATTGGCTGTCAGCTATCAGCTTCAAAATCAGTTATTTAAAATCAAAGAAATTCATTTTCTTATTTTTACTACTTGGATAAATGTTAGATTCACTCAATAAAATACCTCAAAAAAGTCCATTGTCCTTTCAAAAAATGGGCTTTCAAAATATTTTTGACCTTGAAAAACGGCATCAACAATCCCAGTTATTGATGTATGTGGTGATAAGTTTTTGCCTATTAATCACGGCTGGATTTGTGTATTACGCCATGCAAGAAATCACCAAATCTCAGGATAGAATTTACGTTTTGAACGGTGGTGAGGCAATGATGGCAAGCACCGCTTCGGTAAAAGAAAACCGATTGGTGGAAGCCAAAGACCACGTGTTGAAATTCAATGAATATTTCTTTGATAACTCCCCCGATTTTGAACAAATCAAGTCCAATGTGGAAGGGAGGGCATTATACATGGCGGATAAAGGGGCGGAAGCCTTGTACAAAAGGTTCATTGAATCGGGCTATTACCGTGATATTATCGCCCAAAATATTGTGCAGTATCTCATCACTGACTCTGTAAAAGTCAATATGCAAGTCTATCCGCATGAGGCTTTTTATTACGGAAAACAGTACCAATCAAGGTCTTCTCAGCGAGTCGTAAGGGCATTTAAAAGTAGGTGTTTATTGGAAAGAGCGTCAAGGTCGGAACGCAATCCGCACGGATTTATCATCACTAATTACGAGTTACTGGAAAATCCAATCATCAAAAATTAAGAACATGGAAAAGAAATGGAATTGGCAAAAAGCTCGCATCGAAATTAAGCCAGGGGAGAATATTTATGTGGATAAATTAGCTAATTCTTTCAAAAATTTAGAGAATAAATTTGGCATAACTCAAACTCGAAAAATGCTAAAAATACTCTTCTACGCTGTTTTATGCTATTTAGTGGGTGAACTTATTTTGAATCTAATTACCCTTATTGTCTGAATTCGGATTCACAGGATTTAAGGATTTTTTGGATTAAATAGCGAAGTAAAATCCCAAAAATCCATTAATCTGACGAATCCAAATTCAGACAGATTAATCACTTTATTTTAATCCTTAAATCTCAAAAAAATAATTTACCATGAATCCCATAAATCCCAATTTTGCTGAATTTGTCAAGGATTTTTTCAAAAGTCCTTCGGGGAAAATTATCATTATTCCTGTCTTGATTTTATTGCTTGGCAATATTCTGTACTTCGTATTGATTGCGGATGATACAGAAGAAATCGCCCAAACAACGAAGTTAAAAACCTTTGAAACTAAACTACCCGATGCCAAAGTGGATGCTAAAACCTTGGAAAGTAAGGCGAAGATTTATAACGAAACGGATAACTCGAAAGTCGAACCCAATTTTCCCAATCGTGATTCATCACTTACGCATTCTTTTACGGATTTGGTAACGCCAAAAAAGGTTATCCCCAATCAAAATACTATTCCTAATACTGACCCTTACGCCCAAAAACCGCTTGAAATGAGCAATTCAAGCACCTCACAAGCCAAATCACCCGAAGAGATGTACAGTCGAAAACAAGCGGCACGTGAAGATATTTTGAATGAATACGAGTTCAAAAATAAAGTCGTGCAACTGCAAACTGAGAATATTCGATTGAATGCAGAGCGAAAGAATGTAAGAAAATCCAATCAGATTAATGCTAATTATTCAAGCACTTCATCCTCCAATAATGAAAGTGATAGACAAAAAGTGGCTAAGTGGTTGAAGGCTCAAAATGGGGGAGAAAATTATTTGAATGTTAAATCAGACACCTTTCACCAAAATACAATTTATACAAAAAAGGTAGGATTTTACGGGCTTCGTGGAGCAATGAAACCCATTGCTGATTTACGATTTGAGACCGTTCCCGCTGAAATTCACGATAATCAAACCGTTCAAAATGGTTCAATGGTGAAAATTAGATTATTAAAAGATATGACTGTAAAAGGAATTACCATTCCCAAAGACCAGTTTTTATCGGGTGTTTGTTCATTGAATAACAGTCGTCTTTTGATTCAGATTTCCAGTATTGGCAGTCGGCGGTCAGCTATCAGCTATCAGCTATCAGAGTAAAAATTACAAAGCTATCAAGTCAAAAGAGTATATCACTCAAAATCAGTTACTTATGATACATAAAATCATCCTTATTTCGTTCTCTTTGCTTTTTTCTGTAACTCTTTTTGGACAAAATAGAGATAGTCTTAACGCTGGAAAGTATGTTATTCCCATCAGGGATAATGCCATTAAAGGCTCGTATAATATCGAAATTACGACCAATAAAACGACTCACATTATTTTTCCCTCGAAAGTCGTATATGTAGATGTGGGCAATCAATCCGTCATTGTGGATAAGGCGGATAACATCGAAAACATCATTCGGGTAAAAGCAACGGATATTTTCACCGAAGAAACCACCATCACTGTCATTGATGATACGGGTGGTTATTACTCTTTTTTGGCTATTTTCAAGCAAAATCCACAAAAATTATCCATCAATATTGCCTCCAATCGTGAGGCGGATTTAAACTTTGCCGAGAAAAACGGACTACTCAAAACGATGGATGCTTTGGAAGAAAAAGATGTTTCGGAGATTAAATTTCAAGCCAATAGAGTCCATGAAAAACGGGCGAATATTAAACATTTAGAGATGCACCGTTACAAGGTCAATTTTGAAGTAAATGGCATTTATTACAAGAATAATTTGCTCTATTTATCCATTTCCATTGAGAATAATTCTTTCATCCCATACGAAGTAAATTTCATCAAAATGTACGTCAAAGATAGAGAGAAAGTAAGGCGTACTTCTTACCAAGAATTAGAAGTAAAAAGTCTCTACCAAATGGGTAATGAATTGATGAAAGTAGCTGAAAAACAGAAAGTTAAAGCCGTTTTAGTAATCCCAAAACTCACCATCACCCCCGACAAAATCTTTTACATTGAGTGCATCGAAAAAGCGGGAGGACGGCATTTGAATATCGAAATGACGGCGGATTATTTTAATTTGGTTAGGGCTTTGTAAAGGCATTTTTTGCTGTTTTAAAGGCATTAAATAATTAAGCAGAATTAAAAATTAGCGAGATAAACCGATAGTCAAAATTATCATTTAGAGTCCGTAACAATCAGTAATACAGCCCTTTTGACCATTATGAGCTCAGTACAATTATCCCTTTTTGAAGATTTTATAAACGCCTATGAATCC
>JAYUOX010000086.1:0-5737 GCA_043760595.1 Cytophagales bacterium | reverse complement strand
AATGTAGGCACAACCCAACTATATAATCAGATGCAAGAACAGACCGAACAAGTAATTAATACCGAAAATTTCCGTGAAATAATCCAAAATATTCAAACTGTTTATAAACAAGCTATTAGCGTTTATAAAATACGGGTAGATGATGTTATCAGAAACGAAAATATATCCCAAGATGAATTAGAGCATTTATTTGATGGGATGCTTGATTTTTGTGATAATGCTGAAATGCTTTTACAATACAAAAGGCTTTGCAGACATTATTTATACATATATCCCAAAGTAGTAGGCTATTATATAAACGCTTACAGATAATGTTGGGATAGTGAATCTGATTTAGAATAATACATAACACTTCAATAAAAAAGATTACCATTCATATATCAATGGCTATTCCTGTATCTATATAGCCCAAATCCCTCCTTTTTGTTACCATTTTGTTACTTTCATAGGAGAAACAAGCTAACTATCTGACAATCAAATGTTCATGTAGTTCGCTCGAGACCTCACTTTTTTTTTAGAATAAATTAAAGCTCTGAATTTTAGGGCTTTAATTGTTTTAGGATATTTCTAAATCCTCCCCTTTTTACCAAATTCACGATATTTTTGTTACCATTTTGTTACACAGTACATTTTTATTAAAACTCACCCCTTTTTTCTACAAAATCCCAATTTTTTTTCAAAACCCCAAAATCCAAATGAATCAGGCTTTCGTATGTAATTCGGAAATGCAATTAGTATTTCCGAATCATTCATATTAAATCCCAAATTCATGAACAGAACTGGTTTACCTCTTAGAAAATGGCTACAATGTTTCATTTTCTTTGCTTCTCTGTCAGCGGTCAATTTTGGCTATGCTTCCAGCCATCGAGAAGCTCCGCTGATTTCTAATGACCCATTGGCTGATAATACCGATGTGTACGCTTTCCGTAGCCCTGATGACCCTAATACCATCACGATTATTGCGAATTACATTCCGTTTGAATCGCCCGAGGGTGGTCCAAATTATTATACTTTCGGCAGTAGAGTACGTTATGAAATTCACGTAAAAAACCGTGCAAATACCGCAGGGGATGATATTACGTACCGTTTTACCTTTATGACTTCAAGCGAAGACCCTTCGACTTTTTTTAATATTCGTCTCGGAAAACAAAATTTGAAGACTACGTATATGTGTGAGAAAAGTATGAACGGCGGACGGACTTTCACGACTATTATTATGAATGGTGTTGTACCTCCTGCCAATATTGGACCACGCTCGATTGACAATCCCGTATTGGGTTTGAACAGTTCGTATGATGCTTTGGCAATGAATGCTATTTCGACAACGGCGGCGGGTGAAAAAGTCTTCTGTGGACCCGTTGATGACCCTTTCTTTGTGGATTTGGCGGGTGCTTTTGATGCAGGAAATTTCCGTCCAGAAGGTAACAAAACGAATGCTCCCATTGATGGATTGAATCGTTTTAATGTTCATACCATCGCTGTCAAAGTTCCGATTAATTTATTACAAAAAGATGGCAAAATGGCTTCGGCGGCATCTAATATCCTTGACCCTGATTTTGTGATTGGTGTTTGGGCTTCGGCAAGTCGCCAGAGAATCCAGACTATCTACAATGGTGGAGACGTAGGAATGGATGGGGACTATGTACAGGTTTCACGTTTGGGAATGCCTTTAACTAACGAAGCAATTATTCCGATTGGGATGAAAGATCGTTGGAATGCTATGAGTCCTTATAATGGCGAAGATTTGCAATTTGCTCAGTATTTCACCAATCCAGAATTGGCTCTTTACATGGATGATTCTCAATTTGGTGGTGCTGTACCTTCGTTGAATGCGCTTCGTATTCAATCAAAATCTTTGGGTTCGTTTGATTTTCGTAATGGGAAAGCTGGTTTGGCTGGTCTCAGAGGGAATGCTGCCTTGAATGGTACTGCCCTTTCGGATGCTGCTTTCGGAGCAATTTTATTACCAGATATGAAAAGCCCAAGAGCGGTTGATTTATTGCCAATTTTTTATACAGGAGTTCCCAATTTAGCTCCTTATCAATTGGCTTCGGGTAAGGCTGGTAATCCTTTGGCGGCTGGTAAACCATTCATTCACAACTTCTTACCTACTTTGGGCGATATGTTGCGTTTGAATATGGCAGTGCCTGTAACGCCACGAAATAGTGCTGATTTCAATTCATTGGGATTGGTTTATGCGGCAGTTTTGGGCTTAACGGATGCTCGTTACAACGGAACAAAAGACCTTCAATTTATTCCAAATATGGACGGGTTCCCGAATGGAAGACGTTTGGAGGATGATGTTACGACTATCGAATTACAAGCCGTGGGTGGTGTCGTTTTAGCGGCTGTTGGTTTGTGGTACGATGATTTTGTACCAGGCACAACAGCCAGTCCAGTTACGCCAAAGTTATTGGCAAATTTAGGATTCAACGCAGGACCTACAAAAAATGATGCTCCTTTCAGAACTGGATTCCCGTATATGGCGGCTCCGTGGAGAGGGTTTGATTATATAGAGAAAGCACGGTTTTAAGTAGGTGTTAGGGTTTAGGTGTTAGTGAAATAAGAAGTTGATTATCAACTTCTTATACAAAACACAATTGGAATACCTACAATTTCTAACCATTTTCCAAATTTTCAAATTAATTAAAGATAACAATGAAAAAACTCATATATCTGATGGGATTGATGGCTCTGATTTGCCAATTTCCATCTGCTTCACTTGCCTCATCGCACCGAGAAGCCCCTTTGATTTCAAATGACCCTTTGGCGGATAATACAGATTTGTATGCCTTCAAGAGTCCAACCAATGCCGAGAACATCGTGCTGATTGCCAATTATATCCCTTTTGAGCATCCTGCGGGAGGTCCAAACTGGTACTCATTTGGCGAGAGAGTTCGTTACGAAGTTCACGTGGATAACAACGCTGGAATGCCTGGTCCTGAAATTGTCTATCGTTTTACGTTCATGAAAACCAACGAAGACCCTACGACTTTCTTTGCGATTAGATTAGGCAAAGAAAACCAGAAGACTACCTACAACTGCGAACGTAGTATGGACGGCGGAAAAACGTTTATGACCATCATCGCTAACGGAACTGTACCTCCGCCAAATATTGGACCACGTTCTATCGAAAATACAACGGTGGGCTTAGGGGCGGCTTCTTATGATGATTTAGCCAAAAAGTCAATTATGACAGCAAGCACGGGTGAAAAAATCTTCTGTGGACCTTCTGACGACCCTTTCTTTGTGGATTTAGGCGGTATTTTTGACGTGGGAAATGTTCGTCCAAATAGTGGAAAAGATGGTGTGGCAAAGTTTAACTGTCATTCTATCGTGATTGAAGTACCAGTAGCTACTCTACAGAAAAACCGTAAATCAGTAGCAATGGCGAGTAATATTCTTGATCCAGACTATGTAATTGGGGTTTATGCTTCGGCAAGTCGTCAGCGAATTAGAACTTTTTATAATGGTGGAGATGTAGGAATGGACGGGGATTTTGTACAGGTTTCTCGTTTAGGAATGCCTTTGACCAACGAAGCCATTATTCCACTTGGATTGAAAGACAAATGGAACTCGGTAAAACCAAAAGATGACTTACAATTTGCTTCGTACTTTGTGAACCCAGAGTTGGGGTTATACATGGACGATTCACAATTTGGCACGGCAGTTCCAGGCTTAAAAGACCTCCGAATCCAGTCTAAATCATTGGGTTCTTTTGATTTCCGTAATGGAAAAGCAGGTTTATTTGGCTTGAAAGGCAATGCAGCCTTGAACGGTACAGCCCTTTCGGAGGCAGCTTTTGGTAGTATTTTATTACCAAATCCAACGAGTCCAAGAGCGGTTGATATTTTGCCAATTTTCTACACAGGTGTTCCCAATTTAGCTCCGTATCAGTTGGCTACGGGCAAAGGTGGAAATCCGTTGGCAGTTGGTAAACCCTTCATTAACAACTTCTTACCAACTTTGGGAGACCTTTTACGGTTAAATATGGCAGTACCCGCAACGCCAAGAAACAGTGCAGATTTTAATTCATTAGGATTAGTTTATGCGGCAGTTTTAGGTTTGACGGATGCTCGTTATAACGCTACGAAAGATTTACAGATGATTCCAAATATGGATGGATTTCCTAATGGTCGTCGTTTGGAAGATGATGTTACTACGATTGAATTACAAGCTGTTGGTGGAGTCGTTTTGGCGGCTGTTGGTTTGTGGTATGATGATTTTATTCCAGGCACAACCGCCAGTCCAGTTACGCCAAGTTTATTGAAAACCTTAACTTTCAATGCAGGTGTTACCAAAAATGATACAACCTTTAAGGCAATGTTTCCTTACGTACAAACACCTTGGAGAGGTTTCAGAGGGGGAAATTTCTCAGGAACGAAGCAAACAAATGCTACGAATCCTAATAAATCTGAGCGAATTTCATCTGAACCCGTTGAGGATAAAATCTCAGTAGCGGTTTTAGGAAATCCTGTAACAGGCGATGAGTTTACGGTTGAAGTAAAAGGAGCAAAAGGTGAATCGCTTGAAATGGATTTAGTGAATATTCAAGGAAAAATTATTAGCCATCAATCCGTTGATGAAGCCAACTCAACTGAACGCAGAACGTTTAAGATTGGAAAAGAAATTGGAACGTATTTTTTACGGACAGTTTCACCCACGGGACGTAGTACGGTGAAGGTTTTTAGGTATTAATTGATTCTACCGTTTTTTCAGTATCAATCGCCAACTATCAATAGTTGGCGATTTTTTTGTACCCCAAGGCAAAATTTCCACTCATGCCAAACCAAAACCATTCCTCACATTTCAGAATATAATTGTCCCCAACTCGCAATATTTGACCCATTAATCACCCAAAACAATCACACTTTTTATTACCACCCTGACTTCTCGATATGAAATTGATAGATGAAATGAGTAAAAAATCTGATAAACCACAGGCTCAAATTCAGCCAAAGGTTCAGAAAAATGAAGACAGTAAGTAAAAGTTCTTCTCTATGAATGACAAACCCACGGGCGAAAGTTTGTGGGCTTTGTTGTTCATAGATATTTATAGAACGACATATTTATACTATGAAAAAAGAACATCAAACTTTTGTAACTTTATAAAAATCCCCCAAACAATGAAAAATATTCTAAAAATTTCCTTCATCCTCCTCCTTGTTCTCTTATTAGTCTATTGGCAAATGCCCGTTATTCGTTATGGATTCACAGGAATTGGGTTTATCATTTTGATTGTCTGTCTTGTATTATTTCTTTTCTTTACTTCCTTTCAAGTTAAAAACGGAGGGCAAAGTGTCAGCATGAATCAGAAGCCTCCTGCTTGGCTGAAGTACTTATTTGTTGCCGCCCTATTTTATGCGGTGATACTTCCATTTTTTACATCAACTGCCATTTTTCATTCCAGCGAGTATCAGGGATTGATTGGTAAAGTGAAAATAGGTAAACAGATTGCTGACCATATTACCCCTATTTCTTTGGACGAAGTTCGGATTGTGGACGAAGACCTCGCTAATCTCGTGGGCGAAAAGGTGCTTGGTAGTCAGCCCGCCCTCGGTAGTCAGGTCGAATTAGGAGAGTTTTGTATTCAGAAAGTAAACAATAAATTGTTCTGGGTTGCACCGCTCGAACACAGTGGTTTTTTTAAATGGTTAAATAATTCGGCAGGAACACCTGGCTACGTGATGGTGTCGGCAACCAATGAACGGGATGTCAAACTCATTCAAACGATTCA
>JAYUOX010000085.1:0-5742 GCA_043760595.1 Cytophagales bacterium | reverse complement strand
CACTGTGGCGGAATGGCGAAAGACATTTTATTATCCTTGAAATTGACCCGTGAGATAGGTCTGGCACTACCACCACTACCCACAAAACGTCCATTGAGATATTTTACACCAGAATGATTAACTTCTAACCAAGAAGGAATTTTTTTATTTTCTTTGGTAATAGTAATATCCCAACGTCCTTCTATGCTTTGGGCGGATATTGTTAGGGTTGTGCATAAGAGACATAACAGGATTGATGGGATGTTTTTGAATGGGGTTTTCATGGGTTTTTTGGTTCTTGTTGTATGGTTTGCATCAATGGAACAATTTTATGTCATTACTCTATCAATTATTTTTTTCAAATATACTCAATTTGTGATGAAGACTAATTTTTCATCAATCAGTCGCCTATATTTTGAAAGATTTGTTTTAAGTTTTTGTATCTAAATATTTTATAACTTTACTAAAAATCAGATTAATGGCGAAGGATTTATACCACGATGTTGTAAAAAAGGCACTTATCAATGAAGGTTGGACTTTACACACGACCCTTATCCTCTCAAAATAGGTTTAGTAATAATGTTTATTGATTTAGGAGCCGAGAGAATTATTGCTGCCGAAAAAGATAATGAGAAAATAGCTGTTGAAATAAAATCATTTTCTGATGATTCGCTTATTTCTATGTTTCATGAAGCGGTTGGTCAATACGACAATTATCAGATTGCTTTGGAAGACGAAGAACCTAATAGAATTCTTTTTTTAGCTGTTCCAGAAAGTGTGTATGAAATCTTCTTTCAAGAGCCTTTTGTGCAAAAGGTTATTGCTAAAAGAGATATAAAAATTATTGTGTATCAGCCTGACAATGAAAATTCAATAGTATGGAAAAGATAAAAACATATCAGAAAATTTTGCTTTCGTTTTTAGAGGATTATTCTAAAATTACGTATGCAAATGCTCCAAATTTAGAACAACAAATCTTAGTGGATACTAAAAGAAACCACTTTCAATTGGTGAGCGTTGGCTGGCAAAAGGGTAAATTTATTTATGATGTTGTTTTCCACTTCGATATTAAAAATGGGCAAATTTGGATTCAACAAAATTGGACAGATTTGAAACTTCGCCAAGAACTCGTTGAGAGAGGGGTTGCCAATCAAGATATTTTTGTTGGGTTTTCACCTCTTCAACAACCGTTGGAGACTGCTGTTCAGGGGATTGTGGCTAAATGATTACTCAAAAATTTTCTTGTGATAATATTCTAAAAAAGCCTTAAATCTATGAAATTTAAGGCTTTTCTTATTTTTTCGCTTGAATTTCTGATTTATTTTTTGAAATCAAAGCACTCAGTTTTTCTTTTTCCCTTTGACTCAAAGGTTTGGATTGAATGTACTCAATCTCAAAAGGTATTTCTTGTTTTTTCATTTGAGTTATTGATTAAAATATTTGCCTTACAATATCAGTCGCTGAGAAGAGAAAGAAACAACATTTACACCTTAATATCCATTGCACAGTATTCGACTTCAATCTCTAATTCCATGAATTCATTATCCCAGAGAGTATCATTTTGGAAGGCTTTTTTGACTAAAATATAGTTATCATCATGTAAAATAATAGTAGCGGCAACGGCACTAAATTCATACTCTTTTGTACCTTCTCGAAGGAGATTTTTCAAGGTTTTAATCAACCTTCTTTTTGTTTTATCTGTTTGTAAATCAGGCAATTGCTCTTCAATTTCTTCTAATTTTTCTTGTATTTTTGAACCCATGTCAAACCTTGGATTAACCCAATGTTTCCTGTCGTTCAAATCAACGGCTGTAATGGTATTTTTACCTTTTTGAGTACGCCCATAAAATCTAAAATCTTTCAAATAAAGATGGTCTTTGGGATTATCAAAAACGGGATGAATGATTGGTTCAACCACAACATCCCAATCATCTTTTTTGCCATTACATCTTTTGGAACTTGGTAGAAGATTATCCCAAACTAAAACCTTGTCTGGATAAATACTTTTTGCATGAAAATGCTCCACCTCCATGTAGTTGCTTTTTTCATCCAATTTACATTCCGAGTAACAACATTTTGAATCAGACATATCTAAAAGAGCCTTTTGTATGTACGTTTTATTCCAAACACGTTCTTTGTTATTTGCCTTAAATTTATTGGTTAGTTCTACTCTGAGTTTTTCCGTTAATTGCTTTGGTAGAGGAACTGATTTTAACTGAATCATGCTTCTACGGGGGCTAAGGACGACATTTGAATTCTTAAAATCTTGCGTTGTGGACTGGATGGGTGCAGTATTTTGTCCAAACCTTCGTAAGCCGAATGAACTTTTTCGTAATTGTCTTCGTCTAAGGCTTCATCAAATTGTTTCATCAAGTCGAGGTAAGTATCTGACATTGTTTTATCATCCATTCCCATTAATTCAGTCAATATTTCATCGACTGTCCAACCTTTAAAACTGCCAAATTGCTGACGAATATTAATGTGGTCGCCATCCTTTTCGAGCATCACTAAATTGACATTCTCGGCAGATTGCACGACTAACGGGCTATGTGCCGTAACAATAAATTGAGTATTTTTAAAAATATTACTCAAATAACTAATGATTTTACGTTGCCATTCTGGATGAAGATGTAAATCAATTTCATCCACCAAAACCACCGCAGGTTCAGCCAAAGGGTTTTTTGAAGTTGGATAACGGTCAAACATACGCTTTGCCAAATCCATCACCCAAGCCAACGTTGCTTGATAACCATAACCCAAATCTTTTAGACGTACCCAACCGTAATCGGTTTGGAATTCGATATATGAATCAAAGCCAGATTTTTCAGGAATTGTTGTAAAGCGAAAATTTTGAATATCAGGCAAAATATCACTTGTGATTACCTCTTTTACTTGTTTTAATCTTTCAGATGCTCCCTTCGCATTACTTTTGAAAGCATAATCTAAACCAACTAACCATTTTTCCACATTTAGTACAATGCCTTTACCTAAAATTCCATTTGAATCTTCATTAAGCGATTGGTTATCTAAAACAGAATCGTGGTTAATTTTTGAAGTATCATAGCTATAAACTTCGAAATGATTAAAAAAACTGTCTTTATCAAAATCAATTAAATTTATAAATATTCGGTTAGCTTCAATCTTTTCTTCCAAGGCTAATATTCCATTGGGAATATCATTAAATAAAATTCCTCTACCTTCTGATTTTAAAAATAAATTACATGAAACCTTACGGGGATGAAGTTTTTGCTGATTATAGTTATTGTTAAAAATTAAATCAGATACGCCTGATTTCCCTCCTTTCAATCCAAAATATTTTTTTTCATCTATATCAACTAACTCCATTTCAAACCCAGCTAAACAACGCAATAAAGTTGTTTTACCAGTATTATTATTACCTAATATTACAGTCCATTTGGCATAATCATTTTTCTCTTTATGTAAAAAATTAACATGATGAATACCTTTAAAAGACTTTACATTTTCTATTTGTAAATTTTTAAAGTACACATCAAATTTATTTTCAGCAAATCCACTCATATTTTTAATTATTTTTTTCAAATATAATCAATTTTACTTCAATTCTTGTTTCAAAAACCCCGCCGTATAACTCCCTTTCACCTTCGCCACTTGCTCTGGTGTGCCTTCTGCGATGATGTTTCCGCCTTTTTGTCCTCCTTCTGGACCAATATCAATTACGTGGTCGGATACTTTGATTACGTCTAAATTATGCTCAATAATCAAGACGGTATTGCCTTTGTCTGCCAATCGGTTGAGGACTTCCAAGAGTTTTTTGATGTCTTGGAAATGGAGTCCAGTGGTGGGTTCGTCCAAGATGTACATGGTTTTGCCCGTATCTCTTTTCGAGAGTTCTTCGGCTAATTTTACCCGTTGAGCTTCTCCTCCCGACAGCGTAGTGGCTTGTTGCCCGATGGTGATATATCCCAAACCTACTTCGTTGAGCATCTGGACTTTACGCAATATTTTAGGCTGATTTTCAAAGAAATCTACCGCCTGTTCCACCGTCATATCCAAGACATCAGCGATAGATTTTCCTTTAAAACGAACTTCCTGCGTCTCCCGATTAAAGCGTTTTCCTTTGCAAGTTTCGCAGGCTACGTGAACATCGGGCAAAAACTCCATTTCAATCTTTTTCATGCCCGCCCCTTCGCAATCTTCACAACGTCCACCCTTCACATTGAAACTAAAACGCCCCGCTTTGTAGCCCCTAATTTTGGATTCTGGCAAGACAGAATACAAGGCTCGAATGTCTGTGAACATACCCGTATAAGTCGCAGGATTCGAGCGTGGCGTGCGTCCGATGGGCGATTGATCCACTTCAATTACTTTATCCAAATGCTCCAAACCTTCCACCGATTTATGAGGCATGGGTTCACGTTTTGAGTTGAAAAAATGGCGGTTTAAAATCGGATACATCGTGTCGTGAATTAGCGAAGATTTCCCTGAACCACTCACGCCCGTTATCGAAATCATTTTTCCCAAAGGCAATTTCAACGTAACATTTTTGAGATTATTACCCGTTGCTCCCTTGATAATCAGCGTGTTACCATTCCCCTTTCTCCTCTTCTTCGGAACTTCAATACCAATTTGTCCACTCAAAAAATTAGCCGTTGTCGAATTATTTTTCAAAAATTCCTCGGGCGTTCCTTGTCCTACAATTGCCCCGCCGTGTCGTCCTGCCCCAGGTCCAATATCCACAATATAATCCGACTCCAACATCATGTCTTTGTCGTGTTCAACGATGAGGACAGAATTGCCCAAATCACGCAAATCTTTGAGTGCTTGAATCAATTTTACGTTGTCTCGCTGGTGCAAACCGATGCTTGGTTCGTCCATAATATACAGCACGTTGGTCAGTTGCGTACCAATTTGCGTAGCTAAACGAATGCGTTGTGCTTCTCCGCCCGAAAGTGTTCGTAATGAGCGATTTAACGTTAAATATTCTAAGCCAATACCCGTCAAAAAGCCGATTCTTTTTCTGATTTCCTTCAAAATTTCTTTGGCAATTACGTTTTGGCGTTCATTCATTCTTGGTTCTAAATCGGTGAACCAAACCGCTAATTCCGAAATATCTAAATCGGCTAAATACGCAATATTTTGTCCGTCAATCAGGAAATGGAGCGACTCTTTTTTCAATCTCGCTCCTTTGCAATCGGGACAAGTATTTATCGCCATAAAATCTTTTAACCAGTCCTGAATCTTCTCAGAACCCGTTTCTTGCTGACGTTTCAAGAAAGTTACGATGCCTTCATATTTTGTATTCCAGTCCGTTCCTTCGTATTTTTTGGACGGCACCGCCACGGGTTCTTCCGTTCCATAAAGCATCAATTCGATAGCTTCGGCAGGAAATTTTTCGATGGGCGTTTTCAAACTGACTTTGTAAGGTTTCAATAACACCTCCAATTGCTTAAAAATCCACATTTCACGGTATTCGCCAATGGGTGCAATTGCCCCTTTTTCAATGCTGAGGGTTTTATCGGGAATAATGGATTCTTCGGTAATCTCCTCAACTTTACCCAAACCCAAACAATTTGAACACCAACCATAAGGCGAATTGAAGGAGAAATTATTGGGCGAAGGTTCATCGTAACTGATGCCAGAAATTGGATCCATCAAGAATTTCGAGAAATTTCTGACCTCATTTTTTTCATCACGAGTCATAATAACCCCTTTCCCTTGGTTCATTGCCGTTTGCACGGATTGCGATAAACGAAAACGGTCTTCGGTTTTGACGATTATTCT
>JAYUOX010000084.1:0-5744 GCA_043760595.1 Cytophagales bacterium | reverse complement strand
ATTCTATAAAACAAAAAATAGGCTGAACGCTTCAAAAAGCCCTCTTTTCGCTTTTTTCTTACGGCGTAAACCACGTCATTTCCTTGCTTTAAATAAGGGTAAAATTCTTTTAAAAGCTCTGGGGGGTCTTGCAAATCTCCGTCAATTACCATCACTCCTTCTGTGCCTCTGGCATGAGCCAAACCAGCGGTTAATGCCAATTGATGACCATGATTTCTTGCTAAAAATATGCAATGATAACGTTCATCAGCAAGGGCAATTTGTTGCATCATTTGGGCGGTATCATCACGACTGCCATCATCGATTAATACAATTTCAATCGTAAAATCAGACAAACCCATTACTTCATTTAATCGCTTGATTAGATGAGGAAAAGTTTCCCTTTCGTTATATAAAGGAGCAACAATGGAAATCTGTGGATTAGTCAAGTTGATTATTGTTTTAAAAAATTCATTACAAAGATACACGTCAGTAATTTACTTCAACAGACTGCTTGGCATTAAATACCTTTTTGATATTGCCATTGACCCAAAAAATTCCTATTTGGTAGGTATCTGGTACAAGATAACTTGGGGGGATTTGTGTGGTAATTCCTTTCTCAAAAAAATCATTTATGTTCCGTTTCTGATAAATTAGGTAGCTTTTTTTTGTTGATTTTAGCAGTAAATATATGCCATCGTTTAGTCCAAATCCCGTTGGAAGGTCTTGATTGGCAACAGATATTTCATTATTTTTATTAGAAATATTTATTTTAATTAACTCATTATCAGGAAGTTCAGAAAGTATTTGTTTCTCAGAATCTTTAAAAATAGTTTCGGGATATTGATATATTTTGTTTGGAACGAGCCGTCCCAGGGCTGTCTGGACGTATTGGTCAAAGTTTGTACCAACCATCGGTCCTAAGCCAATTTGGTTATGTTCTTGATTAAAAGCTCTAACTAATAAATCCTTTCTACGCTCGTGGACTTCGGGTAGGAATTTTAGATAAGAACAAATATTGAACACGATACTGAAAGTGAGTATCCACCTAAAATACTTTTGATTGGTTTGAAATTTCAATATACCCGTCAAAAGCATCAGATATACTATCGACAAAAATAGGGCTGGATATATTTTATAATTACCTACCAACATCACAAAATAACCAAACCTCGGACGCAAAATAGCAATAATTAAGGCATTGATGATTAAGAACAGGAAACACCCCAAAATAATGTAGTTGGAGGGTCCTTTATTGAATTTATCTTGTAGTTTTTCCCAATATTTTTTGATAGAAAATGTATCAAAAAACAAGCCTGTTCCTTTCCAAAATACCCAAACTAATGAAATAAAAACTAAAATAAAGCCTACAATTGTTGGAATAATGGCACGTTCCAAGATGGGGGAGGTAGTCATAAAATCAAAACTTCCACCTAAATAAGTAAAGAATCCGAAGAAACTTTCGTGGGGATTTTTGAAAAAATAGTCAAATCCCTCACTATTTGCACCTTGGTTGAACTGATAGAAATATACCTTGAAAGTGATAACAGTTAGAACTGTCCAGAGGAGTAATATTTTGTAACGTGCTTGTAATGCCAAAATCACCATACCCACAATCCAATAAAACAAGCCATTACTCATGGTGAAACTGTTGAGCAATACTACCACTAATGCCCAGAAGAGCATTTTATTGGTATTTTTTGATAAAAAATACATTCCCAACAAACCAAAGAAAATTACGGGCTGATGTTGAAGCCCCGTGATTGACCACAGGCTTGTTAAATAATATTGTGGTTGTAGTAAAAAAAATGGAATAGGTAGAAAATAGATTAGGGATAAGTTGTAGGCTTTAACTACTTTCCAAAAAAGCCACAGAATACCAAATAATGTAGCATTCGACAAGATGGTTAGGGTCTTCATGTTGAGTGTCCCCGTGATGGCATAATGGATAAGTGTTAAGGTTTTGGCATAAACCACACGGTGTTCATTATTGGGGTTGAAAATCAGTCTTAGTCGTTCATCAAGGTTTTGGGCGGATAAAAATTTACCTAAAAAATCAGGAAAAACGTCTGTATCGTCCATCCAAGGCACATTTACGGCATATGTAAAGAGCATCA
This sequence comes from Cytophagales bacterium, assembly GCA_043760595.1. GTDB lineage: Bacteria > Bacteroidota > Bacteroidia > Cytophagales > Spirosomataceae > Arcicella. Next base: position 3,648 of record JAYUOX010000084.1, on the reverse strand, counting down.
GTAGGAAAAAAAAGATGGGGAGGATGAGTCCTATTTTTGTTAATGTATTTTTCAAGGTTAGGGGTTAGGGGTTGGGGATTAGGTTTTAAGGGTTAGTATCATGGACTATCCAAATTTAAACATACCCACTTCGACTTGGAGGAACTTCCTAAAACAACTCCGTTAGGGGTTAAACTTTCGGGAAGTTGAACACAAAAGAGGGTATTTTATTAATTGGATGTTTCCTCATCTCTAACCCCTAAAACCTAAGCCCTAACTCCTAATGTTAAAAGTTAATCTTCTCATGTACAATATACTCTGGGCGGTTCTTGATTTCTTCGAACATATTGCCCAAATATTCACCCAAAACCCCAATCGTCAGCAACTGAATGCCGCCAAAAAATATGAGGGCAATGATGGTTGAAGCCCAACCTGGCACAATGCTATTGGTTCTGTAAATCAATCCCGTAATTACCCAAATTGCTAAACCAATTCCTACCAAAATACTGACTAAACCTATCGTAAGGGCTAATTTCAAGGGTTTTTTACTGAAATATAAAAGACTGGTTGAGGCAAATTTTATCATTTTTGAGAATGGATATTTTGTCTCTCCCGCAAAGCGTTCCTCACGTGTGTAAACGATGGGTACTTGCTTGAACCCAATCCAAGAGATTAAACCTCGAATATATTTATTTTTTTCGGGTAAACTTTTGAAGGCTTCAATCACGTGTTTATCGATTAAACGAAAATCGCCCGTATCGACTGGTAATTTTGTATCTGACAAAAAATTGATGGTTTTATAGAAATATTTTGCCGTTAATTTTTTGAAAAATGTTTCGCCTTTTCGCTCTCCACGCATTCCATAGACCACATTGGCATTTTGTTCGAGATGTATTTTCACCATCTCAGGAAACAGTTCGGGGGGGTCTTGGAGGTCGGCATCAATGATAATTGCGACATCACCTACGCACATATTGATACCTGCTGTTACGGCGGGTTGATGTCCAAAATTTCTGGAAAAACTAAGAATTTTAGTATTGGGGTCTTTTTCAGAAATTCCTCTCAATAATTCAAGCGTTTTATCACGGCTTCCATCATTAATAAAAATCAGTTCATAACCACGATGTTCAAAACTCCGCATGGTTTTATCCACCCGCTCGTAGGTGTGCATGATTACTTGTTCTTCGTTGAAACAAGGAATAATAATGGATATGTATAAGTCTTTGTAAGTCATTATTTCATTGGGATTGCCGACATCTACTTCAAAATTACTACTTTCTTTTCAAAATAATTGGCGTAACATCTATTCCAAAGGTGTTTTTCGTTGGTTTTTAGTTCATCAAAACACAGTGATTTTGGAATGTTTTTCAGTGGTATTACATAAACCGTATCGCTTTTTGAAGTTCTTACTTGCTGGTATCGTTGGAGCATTTCTTGGTCATATCTTTTGGCAATTCCGAGGCGTATATCTGCATACATTATTCTGAGATTTTGTCCAAAAAAGAATATCGAAATAGTGATTCCGATGGCTATAATTCCATAATTTATCCAGACTGAAAATTTATTGTAATTAATTGAGTATGAGTATCTTATGATAGAAAAAACATAGACATATCCTGTTAAAAATACGGCAAAAATAACATTTTTTACACGGTCTGGCACACCCATATCATTGCCGTAATGAATCACAAAAAACATCAGAAATAATCCTGCAAATAATCCTAAAATCACCACCCAGACATTGACTTTGAAGATTGGTTTTATCGTCTTTTTTTCGGGTAATAAGCGTAGGAATAAATACCCAAATGGTAGCAAAATTATACTCCATTTCAAGCCATCAGAAATAGTGGAGGTTATCGCATTTTTAAATGAGGTGATGATTGCCCCGCCCAACAGATGTCCTCCTGCCATTCGTACATCATTCCCTTTGGCTTTGACTACCCAGAAGTAGGCAAAATACAATCCAATTAGCACTAAGGCAAATATGAAGGTATCGAATCGTTTTTCAAAAACAACAATATACAGCCAAACCATGCCACAAAACCCAATGACAAAAAGCATCATGACTTCATTTGAACCAATAATAAAAAATACTAAGGTGGCGGCAAAAAGGGCTATCCAATACTTAATTCGTTGATATTGAGGCTGATAATATCTCAAAATGATAACAATTAGATACAGAAAAAAGCCAAATGATGTCGGGAAAATAAACACGGATGAATACCAATAAAACCAATCAATTACACTGGATGAAAAAACAATAAAGATACTCAAAAACGTAGCCGTCAATAAGAGTCTATTTTTTGGATTTGGATTAAAGATTTCTCCAAAAAAAGTATAAAGGGCATGAAACAAAAATCCAAAAACCAAAAATGGCATCACTTTCACAAACCAGAATACCCCAAAAGTCAAAGGCGTGGCATGAAAAAACATATTGGAAATATACCTTCCCGACCAACCTTCATAATACAGTTTTTGAGCCTCCCAAAAACCATAATCACGGGTCATGTAGGCAAAGCAAAAATCATCATCCACGGACGGATGATTGTACATTGCCAATATACCAACTGGAACGGCGGTGAGAAAAAAAAGTAGCCATAGAACTAAATCAACAATATTTTTTTGGTTAAGCACTGAGTTTTTCATTCTTGGGTTTTTGTAATAGAGGATAAATCAAAACTGACCCCAAAATTACCAAAGTTCCTACGTAAAACCCCGATGTCATACGTTCTTTTTGACCCAGTATTGAGTAAGCGAGCAAAATTCCGTAAACTGGTTCAAGATTTAGGGTCAAATTGAAAGTATATGCCGAAAAAATCTTGACTAAATTCACGGATTCGGTGTAGGCATATATCGTACAAGCGACTGCGAGAATCAAAATCCAGAGCCAATCAAGCCCTTGTGGGATAACTTTTATGGTATCGTTGCCAGTCCAAAGGATATACAAAACAGGGATTGAAGTTGTGATTGCCGCTCCCGTCATTTCATAAAAAGTGATGATTTGAGAGGAATATTTTTGGGAAAATTGCCCATTCATTACCGTAAAAATTGCCCCCAAAATTGCACACGAAATACTGAGAACTAAGCCCCAAATATGGTTAAATTCAAACAAAAAGATAAGATATAAACCCAGAATCACGACACCGCCCAACATTACTTCAAGCGGTTTGATGCGTTTTTTATTCCAAATCGGTTCGATAAGACTTGTCCAAAAAGATGCCGTAGAAAGTCCTGCCAAAGAGATAGCTACCGTTGAGATATAAGCAGAATAAAAAAAGGTAAACCAATGTAAGGCAATGATAACTCCGCCCGTACCGAGTAGTTGCCATTTACCTTTATTATCAATTTTGATAGTTAAACCCTTGATTTTGAAGTAGATATAAAACCCCAAAGAAGCCAAAAGCGTTCGAAAAAATATCAGACCCAAAGTATGCACCGAGATAAGTTTTCCGAGAACCGCCGTAAATCCAAAAATCAGAATGACAAAATGTAAGGTAAAATAATCTTTGAAAGTGGGTTTCATTATTTTGTTGATTTTTAAAGAAGAGTAAATTTACTATTATTCTTTAACGGAATTATGGACTTTAAGTCGCATTGCCCCTCCCAAGGGTTTTGAACCCTTGGGAGGGATAAGTCAAGGTATAAAAACGGTTCTGCGACCTAATCTTT
>JAYUOX010000083.1:0-5749 GCA_043760595.1 Cytophagales bacterium | reverse complement strand
AAATTATTGATATATTTACATTGAAAATTTAAAATCAAACTTTATAATTTCAATGTTTATAAGAGCCGTTAGTCAGCAACTACTTGAAGATTTGTCATTTTTTCCTGTCGTTGGAATAATTGGACCAAGACAGGTAGGAAAAACAACCTTAGCAAAATGGTTGCAAAAGCAAATCGACAGACCTACGCTTTATCTTGATTTAGAGTTAGACACAGATTTAAGGCGTTTGGATGATGCAGAGACGTTTTTGAATAGTCAATCCGATAAATGTATCATCATTGATGAAGTCCAACGAATGCCAAGGATTTTTGCTTTAATCCGTGCATTAGTTGATCAAGACCGCCGTCCTGCCCGTTTCATTTTATTGGGTTCGGCTTCTCCTGAGTTGATAAAAGGTGCATCAGATACATTGGCAGGAAGGATTGCTTACACGGAATTGACTCCTTTATCTTTAACGGAAGTTTCTCCTCAAATATTGATGCAAGACCACTGGTTAAAAGGTGGATTCCCCGATGCTTTGAATGCCCCGAAAGAATCACAAAGTTTTCGGTGGCTTGGTAGTTTTATTCAGACTTTTGTTGAAAGAGATTTACAGGCTTTGGGCTATGGTGTAAGTAGTGAAATGACTCGAAAATTATTAGAAATGCTAAGTCATTTGAATAGTAATTTGTTGAATATGAACGATTTAAGTAGGTCATTGGGCGTTAGCTCCCCCACCATTAATCGGTATTTAGATTTATTGGAAGGTAGTTTTATCATTCAAAGATTACAACCTTACCATGTAAATATCTCAAAAAGATTAGTAAAATCTCCCAAAATATATTTTAGAGATTCAGGAATCTTACATCAATTAGCACGAGTGATTAGCTATGACCAATTACAACAAAATCCAATAGTAGGTGCATCATGGGAAGGTTACGTAATAGAACAAATAAAGCGAAATTTAGGGTATGATTGGCAATTATTTTTTCATCGTACACAAGTAGGGGCAGAAGTCGATTTAGTAATAATCAGTCCCACAGGTAAAAAAATATGTGTTGAAATAAAATTATCTAATAGTCCGACGGTCTCAAAAGGTTTTTTTGAAAGTATAAAAGACCTAAACCCTGATAAACAATTTGTAATTATTCCAACGGGTGAAAGTTACTTAAAAGCGGAAGGATTAAAAGTTTGTAACCTGTTAGATTTTTTGACAAATGAACTTCCAGAAATGGGTTAAAATTTAGTAATAAAATGAAAAAAATATCAATATTCATACTCGCAATCACCACATTATTCGCCTGCGAGAGCGATTTCTTGAATACCGTTCCCAAAACAAATATTGCTGAAAATGAGGCATTTAACACCCCAGGCAAGTTGTTGGCTCAGGTAAATAATCTTTACGGACAAGTTCAAAATGCCAGTTTTTACGGGGGAAGGTTAATCGTTTTTAATGAACAAAGAGCCGATGAGTTTGGGCAAAATGATGGAAACGCCGCCACAGGTTCGGCGGTTTGGAATCAAAATGTGGCATCAACCAACGACTTCGTGAATAATGTTTGGTCGGCTGGCTATACTGCCATCAATGCTTCTAACACCTTGATTTTCAAGTTACAAAGCATAGTAAACGTTGTTCCAGATTCAGTGGCGAGGCTTTACATTGCCGAGGCAAAATTTATTAGAGCCTTGTCGTATTTGAGTTTGATCCAAACCTACGCAAAACCTTATGCTTTCAATCCAAAAGGTTTGGGTTTGCCACTTCGTCTTATGCCTATAACCTCATCTGGTAATAATGACCTTGCTCGAAGTTCGGTAGAAGAAATTTATACCCAAATTTTGAAAGATTTGAACGAAGCGGAGGCGGGTTTACCCGTTGCGTATTCAACAGATTTATTGAATACTTCGAGAGCCAAGAAAAGCACGGCAATTGCTTTAAAATCAAGAGTTTATTTGATTCAAGGAGATTATGAAAACGTGATAAAAGAAGCTAAGAAATTAGTTTCAGCAACCGCTCCATTTCAGTATTTTGCGGGTTCATTGACGCATAAATTGGAGTCGAATTTTGCAAATATTTTTACAGGAAGTTATACGGGTTCGGAGGCGATTTTTTCCATTCCTTTTGCTAATACGACCACTGAAACACCTCCACAGCAAAGTGCTTTGGCGTTCAATTATGTATCGCAACCCATCATATTTTTGACTGCGGCAGGTATTTCAGCCAATCCAGCCTTGAATACTGCCTCAGATGCACGTGCAGGATTGATTAGTACCAATGCCGCCAAACAAAAATTATTGCGTAAATTCAACATCACCACCGCCCCGTTTCGTGATTACGTACCCGTGATTCGCTATGCGGAGGTGTTACTGAATTATGCAGAGGCGGCGGCAAACATGAACGATTTAACAACAGCAACAGCATTATTGAAGGCAATAAGAAATCGCTCGAATCCAAGCTATATTTTTCAAGAGGCTGATATAAACTCAAAGGATGTTTTGATTGGTACGATTTTGACGGAAAGACGAATAGAATTATTGGGCGAAGGATTCAGACTTTTTGATTTGCAAAGAAAATTGCAGACCTTGCCAGCCAAAACGGGTTCAATCGGAACAGCTCCTTTGGTTTTATCGACAAGTAGCAATTATATTTGGCCCATTCCAAGCGGAGAAATTTCAGCGAATAAATTAATGGTAGGTAACTGATATTTGAAAACTTTAATTTGTCGGATATTTCATGAAATAACATTTTGGGGTTAGCGGTCTGGGCGACCCCGTCTGACTATCGTCTGACTTAACACTTAGACTTGGTCAGACAATAGTCAGACGGGGTCGCCCAGACCGCTGAAAACCAGTCAAATAAAAGTTTTTCAAGAACTGATTTACAACCACGAAACAATGAATAAAGAAAATATCATAAAACTAACCATGCTCATCAGCGTATTAGTTTTATTCTTAGCGGGAAGCCGCTTCAAAGCCGAGGAACGCAAAGTAGAATGTTCAGAAGGATTATGCAAACTGCCCCACAAACACGGAGAGCTCAATTTTCATGAAAGATTTGACCTTGAACATGACACAAATTATGTCATAAAAGTAGCCAAAAGCTGTGCAAATTTCTGGGAAGCCAACGCCACAGGCATGACTTTCGCCTTGATAATTGGCGGGGCGGCACTCTCTCTTCTACTTTCATGGAAAAAATTAGAAGAACTTTTAGCCATCAAAGGCATCAAAGGAGCGGCTCTGGGTAGTATTTTCGGAATGCCCTTAAATATGTGTGCCAACTGTTCAGCCGTTACGGGCGTGGGTTTGACATCGCAAGGCGGTAGTGCCGAAGCAACCTTGGGCGTAATTTTGGGAGGTTCGCTTTTAAATATGATTGGCATTGTTACGATGTTCGGATTATTCCACCCAGCCGTAGCAATTTCCAGAATTGTGTTCAGTATTTTGATGATTTTGGTGGTCGTTCCCTTTGTTTCCAAATGGGTAAAACAACCTGAAACTGTACCAGTAAAAAATGGCGTTTTTAACTTAATTTCCTGTTATTTTCCAGAAAAAACATTTGGTGAAACCCTTGTAAAATCGCTCGAAGATTGGCTGATTGCAGTTGGTAATATTGCCTACAAATTGTTGCCATTAATGATGGTAGGGACATTAATTACGGCAATTTTCAGAGTCATTTTCCCTAATGAAGTATTACACGAAATCAGCGAGTATAATCAGATTATTATCGTTGTAATTATCTCATTTATAGGCACTTTGCTTTCGATACCCGTATTGTTTGAGATTCTTTTAGGAACAATTTTATTGAATCTGGGCTTCTCGAATGCTGCCATCGCCGCAATGGTTTTCACCGCACCATCATTTGGCTTGTTTACGTTGGTTTTGACGAAGGAAAAATTGGGAGGGTATAAAGTGCCATTAGTCATTATTGGAATCACCTTTCTATTTGGAATTGGAGCGGGTTTATTAGCGGATTTATTAACTAAAATTATGTAAATGGCAATTAGCTTTTAGCTTTTGGCAAAAAAACAAAATACTATTATGAAGAAGACCATATTCGGAATTATTTTATTTCTCATGCAAATATCCTTAGCCATTTTCTATAATTCAACGATTGATTTAGTAGTAATTATTTCTATCGCCATCTTGACTTTTGGTTATATTTTATATCGCTATTTTCGGAAGGATTATGATACTTGCGAGATTTGAGTATCACAGGTTAATATTCTAAACTTCTGTCGTAATTTTACGTCAGAAGTTTTTTATGAATCACAAGAATGACAAAGCAAAAATTAAGAGAATGGGTATTGCGATATGGTTTGGCAGAAATAATTTCGCTGACTTTAACTCTGATAGCTTCTTGGCTAACTTTTGAATTAACAAAAAGTAATATCAAAGCTGCCTTAGTGGCTACTTGGGTAGGAAATATTGGCTATTTTGGACCTATCTTAATTCAAGATATTTTATTGGCAAAAAAGCAATTGGAAAGTGTTGGAAAGAAATATACAAGACATACTTTCTACAAAAATGCTCGTGCCTTATTCGTAGAATTTGGCGTTGCAGAGGTTTTTGATACGCTTCTGATTCGCCCTACCTTATTGTATTATTGCCCTTTGTGGCTTGGAAATCGCACTTTAGGTATTGTGATTGCTAAATTTGCGTCTGATATTACCTTCTATGTTCCTGCCATTATTAGCTATGAGTTGTCGAAGAAGAAATTGAGGAATTTTGAGTAAATTAATCAAAAAACTCATTATGAAAATTCAATAAAAATACCTCGTGCGTTGCCCGTGTAACCGCCGTGTACAACCAGCGGATAAAGTCTTCATTTATCAATTCATCGGTCAAGTATCCTTGTTCAATAAACACTGCAGGCCACTGTCCGCCTTGTGATTTATGGCAGGTCAGAGCATAGGCAAATTTCACCTGCAAAGCGTTCAAATAGGGGTCTTTTCTGATTTCTTCGTTGCGTTCTTTTTTATTAACAATATGGGAATAATCTGCTGATACTGATTCGTAGAGGGCTTTATTCTCTTCTTTTGACATGGCAGGAGTATTCGTATAGAGCGTATCCATCATCACTTTTGCCTCTATGTGTGGGTGGTCTTCGTAGTCCAAAAGTCTGAGGGTCAGCGTGGCAAATCTAAACCCGTGCATCTCGTGGATTCCTTTGATTTTCATCACTTCCACAAAATCACCATTTGCCAAAAATCCAGCGGGAGAGTCTTCGCCCAACCAATGATAATTATTACGGACAATCATCAATAAATCACTCGCCGAAAGTTCATCTTCTTGCCCAAAAATCCGCTGACGAATGTACCGATTGTACTGCACGGCGGTTTTGTTAGAACGGGTTAAAATAATGGTATTTTCACGGTCAAATTTTCGATAAGCATAATTTAATCCATCTTCTAATTTTTCACCCGTCATTTTATAGAAATCACGAAATCCTTTGGTCGTAAAAGAAATTTTAGGCTTTTCGTCTTTCAATAAATCTCGGAGTCTTGTCGCATTAAAAAGGATGCCTGAATCAGCATCTTGCCGCATGACATCGGTCAATTCTTGCTCTAAAACGCCCACGTGAAATTGTCCTTCCATGTATTTTTTTTCGAGGGCAGGCGAGTTCAATTTGCCCACAGGAGGTAACTGAGCCACATCTCCCACAAAAATCACTTTGTTCCCGTTGTAGTCAGTTTCGGGATTTGTGAAGATATATTCCATCAAATCTGTCAATAAACCAGCCGAGCCATATTCGGCATCATCCGAAATCATGGAG
>JAYUOX010000082.1:0-5797 GCA_043760595.1 Cytophagales bacterium | reverse complement strand
AACGTCTAAGTTGAAGCCAATCTTTTTAAAATACTTTGAGGCGTCATCAATTGCTCCCATTGACATTTTATCTGGATTCATCGTCAAAGCAACTCGGTTGTTTCCGTAAATCAAATTTGAAAGAACCTTATTTTCTTTTACAGATACGTCATTATTTACCTGACTGTCAGGCTTCCTCACAATCTTAAAATACTTAGAACTCTCTTCAACTTCTTGATAATCAACCACTTTCTCCACAGAAAAAGCCATGAAAAATGCCCCCAAGATGGGCAGAACGGATAAATATGCTAATCGTTTCATAGGTACGGATTTTTGTTTAGTGAATAAAAAATGAATACGGTCGGTTAAGGGCTTGCGACTGAATTGATGAGTCGTTGCCAATTGACGATTTGTCGTTGCCAGTTTTAATAAAAGTTGTGCATACATTTGTGGATTATGGGCTTGTATCATGCGTGTATCTACCTCATACTCATGCACTTCCGAAAGCGAACGTTGATACAACCATAAAATCGGATTGAACCAAAATGCTATTTTTAAGATTTCTACAAACAGTAAATCGTATGAATGGAATAATCTAATATGCCATTTTTCGTGTTCCAAAATTTGATTGATTTCATTTTCAGAGAGGTTAGAATCATCAATGAAAATTAGGTTGAAAAATGATGAATTGGCGTAAATTGATTGGGTTGGGATATAGTCTTTTTTGTCTGAATTTGGATTCGTGGGATTTATGGATTTTTTGGATTTTTCTTCGATTATTAATTTGAATATATTTTTGAAAGAATAGAGTAATTTTAAAGTCATTAGAACCATTCCAATAATATAGATTTGGTTCAGTAATACATTCCAATCAAATGGTTGTTCAAGCGGAATATTTGAAATTAAGGGCGTAGAACTATTCATTACCAATGGAATTAAACCCGTTTCCTCATACTCCATCCTTGCAGAGATTTTTACGACTTCTTTGATTTGATACGAAATCAAAGGCAATAAAAGTCCAACTACTAAACTCGAAAGCAAGTAACGACGATTGAGCCTTACAAACGTTAATCGCCTGAATATCAAATAGTAAAGTCCGTAAAATATAGTTATACAGACGGTGGATTCGAGTAAGTAGTTCATTTTATGTAGCACGGGATTGCATCCCGTGAATTAACGTACAAGACACGGCTAACAAAGCCGTGTTACATTATAATTTTCCGCAATTCCGATAATTCCTCCTCCGAAAGTTGTTCTTCTTTTACTAAAAAAGACATCAAACTCGTGGCTGAATTGTCAAAATAATTGTTCAAAACCTTTTTAAAGGATTGTTTGGCATACTCCCCTTTTGTAATAATTGGGAAATATTCGTAGGTCTTTCCATAAGCCTTATAACCTAAATAGCCTTTCTTCTCCAAAATCCTCACAACGGATGAAATCGTATTGTAAGGTGGCTTTGGGTCTTCGTCAATGTGTTCGATTATGTCTTTGACAAAGGCTGTTCCTACTTGCCAAAATGTTTGCATAATTCGCTCCTCTGTTCTTGTTAGTTCTTCCATATCCCAAATATATAACTTATTTTTCAGTTGTACAACTATTTTTTAAGTTGTTTAACTTATTTTTCAGTTTCAGTTTTAATTTTCTGATTATCAATAAGTTATAATTTGTCCTCTCTAATTTCATTCGTAGGTTTTCTATTCTGAATATTTTTCATTTTTTTTGTATTCCACAATAACCCAATATAAAATGAAACTACGCTTTTTGATTATTACCGTTCTGATTTTAGTATCTCTTGTAGTCCAAGCACAAATCACCTTTTCTCCCGTTTATCGAAAATTCAATAAAGATATAAAGACTCGTTTTTACGTTGATAGAGTTATTGATGCACGAGTCGATACTTCTACGTATGTTGGCTCTGTAATTGATACGATTGCAAGGACTGTTACTGAAATTGAATCAGAAAAATCCGTTTCTGTTTCATTAAAGGAGTTTTTTGATTTCGCCATAGACAAAGATGCCAAAACAATGCCTATTGTTCTGAAAATAAATCATTTAGAATATGGGAAACGACAAGCCAAGAAAGAAGGACACATCATTAGTTTGTATTTGGACGCAGAATTATTTGTTAAAAAAGATGGTAAATATCAGAAAATTGGAAACATACAAAAGGCATTTGAGGGAATCAAACCTGTGGGGGCTGATAATATCGACTTTGCCAATTTAACTTGGTATGTCTGGAAGGAAATATTGGATGATTACATTTATAAAATGAGAATCAAGCCAGTTGACGAAACTTTATACACTGAAAATGATTTAACAAAAGGTAAAATATTACCTCCAATTTTTTCAACTAAAAAATTAAGAGATGGTATTTATCTAAATCATCAAGAGTTCTTAGACGCCAATCCAGCGTACTATTCAAAGGAAATGGGAGAATGTAAATTTAGATTAGATGGTACTGTATTTTACGTAACAGGTAAGGATGGAAAGGAGCAAAAAATTGGAAGTAATTTTGATTTATGGGCAATCGTTGAAAATGGGCAAGTTTTACACGCTTTCAGGAGTGGCAATTTAGCCCGATATGAATACGTTTATTTAGAACCATACGGAACTACTTTTGAAATTTCGGGAATTGGACAAAAGATTTATAATAAACGTTTAGAAGATTATAGAATCAAAAACGCTACACACAATATAATTTTACATTCATTATTTAGGTCTTTAAATGCCAATTCTTTTGGCAATTATAATATAGCAATAGCTTTCAATATCATACTTCTTGCCAATATTGCAGGTAGCGAAAATAGACGTTATATAATTAATACTTCAACAGGACAATTAGAAAAAATATCATTTATAGATTTGTCCAAATAAAAAAGGTGAGTCGTAATGACTCACCTTTTTTATTTTACCACAATTTTCTTCTTCAATAAAAACGCTGGAATGTTAATTATTAGTCCTTCCAGAATCTCAATATCCTTGTTCCAACTAAGCCTTCAATACAAAACCCAAGTATCCTTAGAACCACCCCCTTGCGAAGAATTTACCACCAACGAACCCTTCCGCAAAGCTACCCGAGTTAACCCCCCTGGAATCACTTCAACGCCATTTCCGTAGAGAATATAAGGACGTAAGTCCACATGGCGACCTTCGGCGTGGTCGTTTATCAAACACGGAACTCTGGATAATGAAATGGTGGGTTGGGCAATATAATTTCTTGGATTTGCCTTGATTCTTGCCTTGAAGATCTCCTGTTCTGCCTTCGTTGATTTTGGACCGATTAACATTCCATAACCACCCGCTTCGTTAGCTTCTTTGACGACTAATTTTTCAATATTTTCTAAAACATATTTGCAATCATCCTCCTCTCCACAGATATACGTTTCCACATTTGGGAGGATGGCATCTTCGCCCAAATAGTATTTTATAATTTTTGGAACGTAGGCATAAATCACTTTATCGTCCGCTACGCCCGTTCCTGGGGCATTGGCTAAGGCGATTCTCCCTTTTTTATAAACTTCAAAAATCCCAGGAATCCCAATCATCGAACGTGGATTGAAAACCGTTGGGTCAAGGAAAGTATCGTCAATTCTTCTATAAATGGTATCCACAATCTGAAAACCTTTGGTGGTTCGCATTTTTACATAACCATCATGCACCACCAAATCACGGGCATCCACCAATTCAACGCCCATTTGTTGTGCCAAATAGGAATGCTCAAAATAGGCAGAATTATAAATCCCAGGAGTCAGAACGCACACCGTCGGGTTAGGTCTGCCTGAGATGTGCTGCAACATTTGTAATAATTTATTTGGATAATCAGAGATGGATTGCACCCGAGTTTTACCCAAAACTTCTGGAAAAGTTCGTTTCAATAATTCCCGATTTTCGAGCATATACGATACCCCCGACGGGCAGCGAAGATTATCCTCCAAAACCATAAATTTACCATCATCACCCCGAATTAAATCCGTGCCTGTGATGTGAATATAAATGCCTTTGGGCGGACGAATACCTATACAAGGACGAAGAAAATCTTTGGAAGTTTCAATCAATTCACGGGGAACAATGCCGTCATTTAATATCTTTTGGTCGTGATAAATATCGTCCAAAAACATATTCAAAGCCGTTATCCGTTGAATCAGACCCTTTTCTGTCCGTTTCCAGTCTTCGGCTTCGATAACTCTTGGGATAATATCGACGGGCATAATTCGCTCCGTACCTTCGTTTTCGGAATAGACGTTGAACGTTATCCCCATCGCCATTAATGAACGTTCGGCGGCTTGATGGCGGCGAACAAATTCCTCCACTTTTAACTGTTCGGTTCGTTCTTTGAATGCCTCATAACCCAAACGGACATTACCGTTTTCATCAAACATTTCATCGAAGAATCCTTCGGTATTGTAATTATCGTAACTGAAATTCATAGGTTTCCATTTTCTTGTTTTACTAATTTAGTAGATTTGTTGGGGTTTTCAAAATTTAATATTTTGGTGCGGAGAAAAATTGAAGTGAATAATAATGTTGAAGATTGGTATTGGGGATTTCAAATCGGGGGATAACGCTTTGCGGTCATTAAAAGTTGCCTTAAAATAATGCGGTCAGGATTATTCAAATCTAACAATTTTATGGTAGCCCGAGCAATGGGTGTCAGTGGTAAGATTTCACCATGATTAATTTCAAAATGTAGAAACCAATTATCTATTCTTGGGTTAAAAAGGCGAGTGAATTCTAAACTTTCATCCAAATATGTTCCAATATCGGCAGCCTTCATTCGATTACAAGTTCCACAAGAGAGGGCAAGATTACTCAAAACTGATTTACCTTCGTGTCTCAGACTGACAATATGGTCAATTTCAAACGGCATGAAGAAATCTTCTTGGTGAACAAGACAATATTCACAATAATAATTGGCTCGCTCTTTTACTTTTTGACGTACAACATCGGATATATATCTACTCATGCAGCATTAAGTTGGATTCGAGCGTGTACTTTTGCTAAGGCAATTAAATGGTCAAGTGCCAATAGGCGGTCAAGTTCGTAGTTTTCCTCATGGCTGAGGTCAGTGTTTTGATTTTTTTCTAATAAGACACTCAGCCTTTCACAACTTGACTGTGAAGGCTTTAAATTAATTATTTTTGAGGGGTCGAGCTGAGCTAACAATACAGCTACCTCATCATAAGCAGGAATTGCAGTCATAATTTTATTTGTTTTAACAAATTTATATCATTTATTTGATTAAAGTCCACGTTCCATACTTAAATCTGAATAATTATTATGCAAGACCATGCAAAATACTCCCAACAAATCAAGCAAAAAGCCCAAGAATTAGGCTTTGATTTTTGTGGTATTTCAAAGGCTGGATTTTTAGAAGAAGAAGCCCCAAGATTAGAAAATTGGCTTAAAAATAATCAGCATGGCAAGATGCAATACATGGAAAACCATTTCGATAAACGCCTCGACCCTCGACTTTTGGTGGATGAGGCAAAATCGGTGATTTCGCTTCTTTTTAATTATTATCCAGAACATAAATTACCCGAAGGAGAAAACGATATTAAAATTTCAAAATATGCTTATGGTGCTGATTATCATTATGTTGTAAAAGAAAAACTCAAAGAATTAATAATTTTTATCCATCAAGAGATTGGGGAAGTAGGAGGGAGGGCTTTCGTTGATTCTGCCCCTGTGATGGATAAAGTTTGGGCGAAAAAAGGAGGATTAGGATGGGTCGGCAAACATTCAAATCTTATCAACAAACAACAAGGAAGCTTCTTTTTTATAGCCGAACTCATCATTGATTTGGAATCGTCCACCAAAA
>JAYUOX010000081.1:0-5808 GCA_043760595.1 Cytophagales bacterium | reverse complement strand
ACGGTCACAGGTCTTGTTGTAACTCTGGTAGGATTTCTATTAGCGGAAGATTTTTTGTTTTGAGCATTTACAAAAAAGGGAGTCAGGGCAATGCCTGTGCAAAGTAAAAGATTTTTTAATTTCATTTTTAATGTTGAATAATGATGAGATATTAAAGATTATCAATTTCGATAAACTCATTTTAAAGATAATAACGAATGTTGAGGTTACAAAATTATTGTGGTTTGGATAAATAAAAAAACGCTCAAACAAATGAATGTTTGAGCGTTTTTGAAAGAAATTTAGAATACTATTTAATTACATTTACTCTGTAAAAAAATGGTGAACTATAAAACGCTCCACCTGTAATGTTTAACCCTGTGTTGGCAGCGGTAAAAATTTTGCCGTCTGTTAAGGTCATTCTACCAACAATATCAAAAGTATCACCCACAGAAACATCAGCCGCTGCAACTTTTGAAGCTGTTAAGGCTTCTGCACCTGTAATTGATATGGTTGTTCTTGGATAACCAGTCGTAGCATCTTTTGTAAATGCAGATGCCGCTACTGATTTTAAAGGCTGAGCCGTACCAGTTTTCGTCCCATTTGCAGGAGTTCTGTCAATAAATGTTACTGCAAAATCATAGGTAGCGAAATTTGCACCTTTGTTTGGTGTTACAGCCTCTGCAAGAAACTCCATTTTAGTACCACTCATATTAGATAAACTATAATTGAAAGTTGCAGCTAAAACTGGATATGGAGTAACAGTACGAACATAACCTCCATTTTCTAAAGTTTCTAAATTTATTTGCTCTACTATTTCAGTTTTACAAGCCATTACAAAAAGCCCTAAAACCAGTAGCATTGAATATTTTTTTATGTTTTTCATTTTATGATATTTTATTGAACTGAATTTAACACAACCTATTTTACAAAACCAGCTGGATTATTATCCCAAAATACAGGCGTAGTCATCGCTGTTTTTTGTTTTGCGTTAGAATTTCTCTGGACAAACGAAGTTGGATAATAAAACGAACGTACAAACGGACCTGGATTTGGATCTAATGCTGGTTGTTGGCTACGTGGCATACCAGTACGGCGAAATAAATTGTAAGATTCAATTCCGTTACCGTATAAAGCGTACCAATATTCAGTAGCAATGATGTTCATTTTGTCAGCATCTGTTCTGGCAGCGGTGTAAGCATCTACCGCAGTTTTAACGTAGGCATTAACTTCATCAACGTAAACAATTTTCTTAGCTTCCTCAAAAGATGCAATCTTGCCAGCTTCGGCAGAACCCAATGCAAACGCACGAACATCAGCCATTGATTTACGAATTCCAGATTCCAATAAGGCTTTTGCATCACCACTTGTTCCCAACGTCAAGGCTGATTCCGCAAGCATAAAATCAGTAAAGGATGACATTATCATCGGATGTAATCCCGCACCTGCGGCACCTGCCACCAAGGCAACGGGTTTTCCGTTATCGTTGTCATATTGCCCTCCTGCTGGATAAAGTCCCCAAGCGGTTCTTCTCAAACCATCGGGTGGAATACCCTCATTACTCAAATGGTCACGTCCCCAATATCCAACGGTTGATGGAAAACAATAATAATCAGTTGCTGAATAGTGATTTGGTTTTTGATTAGTAATACAACGAATCTCGTTAACATTCGATGAGTTTACGATTGTTTGACGATAAAAATATGAGCGAATACGTGGATCTTTTCTGTCGAACATCCCACCCATGTAAGCATTTGATTGGTAATCTCCTCCACCCGTTGGTGAATATTGATTAGCATATCGTGGATGACGATTATCTGGATTTACTTGATTGTTCCCAAATTTGAAAGCAAAATTTTGAGTCGTAGTGCTAATCAGCTTATTTCCAGTAATTAAAGCGTTGATTCCAGTTTTTGAACCAGCCGCATCAATTAATTTACGGTTCAACAAAATCTTTAACTTCAAAGTATTAGCTGTACGAATCCAGCCATCCAAGTTTCCTGAATAAAACAAATCTGTTGCTAATCCTAACTTAGATTTAGCACTGAAATTTTCTATTGCTTTGTCAATGTCAGCAAGGGCAACAGCATAA
The DNA here is from genome assembly GCA_043760595.1 of Cytophagales bacterium. GTDB lineage: Bacteria > Bacteroidota > Bacteroidia > Cytophagales > Spirosomataceae > Arcicella. The sequence goes on along the minus strand of JAYUOX010000081.1, from coordinate 3,737 downwards.
ATGGTAGCTCCGCCATCTATTTTTGGATTGAAATTCTCGGCACCTAAAAACGCTTCAGAATAAGGGACATCCCCAAATGTATCAACTAAATTTATCAAAACAGATGCTCTTATTACTCTCGCAACACCAGCATGAACAAACAATTCACTCTTTTCAGCTAAGGGTATAATTGTCTTAACATCAGTTAATACACCAGCATAGGCGGTTGTCCATAGATTGCCAAAATTACCATCTAATCCTCCTGGCGAAACAGCGTTATCATAAATTGCCGCCCCTGCATTCAGCATACGGGTAAGTCTCATTCCTGGGTCACCAATCTGAGTAAAGTGTTGTGCATACCGTACTTGGATTGAGTTTGCCAAGTAGTTTATATCTAAATTGTCAACTGTAACAGCATTTGGATTATCTAATAAATCAAGTTTACAAGAACTCACCGAAATAGTGAACAGCGTCAAAAGAATTATTTTTATTTTATTTATCATCGCAATTTTGTGATTAATGTTTAAAAGATAATTGAAGAGAGGGCTTGTGATATGCTCTCGAATTAAATATCTTAGAATGTTAATTTAAGAGAACCACCAAGTCTTCTTGCACTTGGTCCTGTTAAGAACTCAAATCCAAGTCCGTTACCAACTCCTAATCCAAGATTATCAGTATCTAAGTTTACACCATCTGGAACATACAATGCTTTATACCACAAGTTATTTCCCGAAAATGTGAAACTGGCAGCCTTTATTCCTATTTTACTTAAAAAAGTTTTAGGAAGACTATAAGACAAAGAAACTTCTTGTAAACGAACCGTTGAACCATCAAAAATACGTCCTTCATCCCCGAAGAAATAAACGTTATTAAAGTTTACATCAGATCCAGTTACTTGAATATCATTCTTTGAACCATCAGCTTTCACGCCTGGGAAAATAAAAGTTTGAGCTCTATCATAACCTGTTTCAGTTCCTGATTCAACTGTCAAACCACGACCTAATAAAGCACCTGCTGTTGATGAATACATGGCTCCACCATGACGGTACGTTACCATCACATTCAATGATAATCCTTTGTAATTGAACGTGTTAATCATGCTCGAATTAAAAGCTGGGTTTGGATCACCCAACACAACTGGTGATGGTGTAGCTTGTAAGTTTCCTGTACCATCAATCAATAATTGTCCATTTTCATTACGACGGAAACCCGTTCCTTTGATAATGTTAAAAGGTTTTCCAACAATGGCATAATTTCCCAATGCTGAACCAAATCCAGAAATTTGAACTTCTTTAATACTTCCACCTAAATCTAATACTTCTGGAGTATTACGTGAATATGTCAGAGCTAAATCCCAAGAGAAGGCTCCTTTTGTGATTGGTGTTCCATTTAAACTTAATTCAATTCCTTGGTTTCTGATTTTTCCAATGTTAATTGTCGTACTTGTATAACCTGATGAAGCATCAAGGGGTGCTCTCGTAATTAAATCACGAGTATCACGGCGATAGAGCGTTAAATCAAATCCGATTTTATTATTAAACAACTTACCTTCTAAACCTAATTCTGTTTCAGTATGAAGTTCTGGCTTTAGATTTGGATTACCCAAAGTATTATCAACCGAGTGTGTTTGAATAGGTGCTGACGTTAACCATCCTCTCACGTTTTGATCCAAAATGTTTCTTGTTTGATAAGGCACTGGAAAACCTGCCGAAGTACCTAAACCAACTCTAAATTTCAAGTAATTTATTGTTTTGGAATTAAATCCTTTGAAGGCACTTGTAGGCACAAATGATAAACTTGCCGAAGGATAAAAAATCTTACGGTTATCAGGTTCAACCGTTGATGTCCAATCATTTCTACCTGCAAGATTCAAAAACAAGAAATTATCATAATCAGCAGTAATTTCTCCGAAAACTCCCATTCGAGTTTGTTCAATTGTTCTATTAAAAGCAACATTATCAACAAAATTGCTGTGACGGAATAAGTTTCTTGCAGACATATTTTGACTCAAAATATTATATTGAGCAAATAAATCGTTCCGCATATTACCTCCAATCTTTCCAGCCAAAGTTAATTTTTCTGTAACTGGTTTATTGTAAGAAAATATTACTGAGTTATCCCAAATTGTACTTTTAGAACTCAATGTGTTGTACAAACCATTCACTAAAATGGTACCTCCTTTGTTTAGTTGGAATTCTTGCGTATCATCATAAGTATCTAAACCAACTTTATAAATCATGGTTAAATCCTTGGCAATTTCCCAGTTGAAGGATGTTGCAGAGAAAAAGCGATTTACAACGCCCGTAGTTTTATAGTTATTTAACACCCATCTTGGATTTGGAATATCGTTTCCACTTCTAAAATACACAGAACTTTTGTCATCAGGATTTTCGTAAGGCCAATTTGTTAAATCCACTTGACGTGGCGTGTACATCACGTTTGCTAAAACTGATGGAAAATCGTTAGCATTATTTCCAGTACCAGAACTTAATGGAGGAGAAAACTGATCGGTATTTGAGAAACTAAAAGATGTATTGACGGTTAATTTTTTTGAAAGTTGAGCGTTGATACCCAAACCTAAGTTTAGTCTTCTTAGCCCATTTTTTTGAATATAACCTTGTTCGTCATTATAACCCGCCGAAACATTATAGCTAACTTTTTCGCCGCCACCAGAAATATTCATGGAAGTATTTGAGATTATACCAGTACGAAAAAAATCGCTCACGTTATTTGGAAAAACTTGCATCGTGTATGGACTAACAGAAGCAACATAAGGAGCCATTGCAGCTCTTGTTGTTAGATTTGTTAGAAAAGCATAAGGATGGTTTGTTAAACCAGGATTGGTATTTTGTGAAGGATAATTTTTTGCTTCCTCCAAAGTTGGTCCCCAGTTACTGAAAAAATATCCTAAGTTCTGTTGAAATCCACCTACGTATGAATTTTGGTATTTTGGCAAGTTTGCTGTATTTGTAAAAACTGATTGAGTTATAGAATATTCAGTTTTACGTGCTTTTTTACTGCCGTTTTTGGTTGTAACTAAAATTACACCATTACGTCCCTGGTCGCCATAGGTAACTGTGGCAGCTAAACCTTTCAATACAGTTACATTTTCAATATTGTTTGGGTCAATATCTAAGAAACGACTTGAAGAAGTCTGCCCTCCACCTTGAAAACCTGCATCAGTTCCGTCACCATTCAAACGTGAATTTGTGTTTGAATTAAATGGGACGCCATCCACTACAAAAAGCGGCTGAACTGAACCAGAGATTGAAGAATATCCACGAATGGTAATGTTTGTTCCTGTTCCAGAGACCCCAGATGTAGAAGTTACATTTACACCCGCAATTTTTCCTTGCAAAACACGACCTACATCCGCTTGGGGACGGTCTTCAATATTCTTTTTATCGAGAGTCGTTACAGAATAACCCAAAGCACGTTTTTCACGCACAATTCCTTGGGCAGTTACCACAACTTCTGAGAGTTGTTGAATATCACTTGCTAAGGCAACATCAATTTTTGCTTGTGTGCCAATAACAACTTCTTTTGAAGCAAAGCCAACAAAAGTAAACTTCAATGTGCCTCCTGTTGAAGTTACGGGGAGTGAATAATTACCTAATGCATCGGTAGTTGTTCCTTTTGTGGAACCCTTCACCTGCACCGAAACTCCTGGAAGACCAGAGCCGTCCTCGGCTGTGGTTACTTTACCCGTTACAATTCTATCCTGTGCAAATACGTTCACACAAAAAGAAAAAGCAACA
>JAYUOX010000080.1:0-46756 GCA_043760595.1 Cytophagales bacterium | reverse complement strand
CTTCTACTTCGCACGAAGAGGGAACTCAACGCCATTGGTCAATTGCCGTTCAAGAATTTGTGGGTGATAGTGATGGAAATTTGAAAGGCATTAAAATTGCGGATTTAGTAATGCAAGTGAAAGACGGAAAAGCTTCGCAAGTATCAACAAACGAGCGTGAAATTCCAGCCGAATTAGCATTGATTGCCGCAGGTTTCTTACATCCACAAAAAGAAGGTCTATTGGCTCAATTAGAAGAAAATGGCTTAGAATTTGACGAAAGAGGAAATGTTAAAACCCATAATTATCAAACTGGAATTGACAAAGTTTTTGCCGCAGGAGACATCCGTAGAGGACAATCATTAGTCGTTTGGGCAATTTCAGAAGGTCGTGAAGCCGCTCGGGCAACGGATATTTTCTTGATGGGCGAATCAACTTTGGAAGCGAAAACGGTTTCGAGTTTTGCGGTAGCATAATATAAAATTTTTCTAAAAAAAGGCGTTTTTCTACGGAATGAACGCCTTTTTTGTTCTAAATTATGTTTTCCACCTTTTTTTAAATAGTTTTACACATCTCTTCGTAATCATCCTCCCGAAAAGATAATCCCTAAGAAATGAGTTTTAAAATCATCAAATTTACAATTCTTTTACTGACTATATTTCTCTGGATTCAGGCGTATTCACCTTTGGTTTACAAATCTACGGGACTTTTTCCTGACGACTATCGTTATGGAGACTTATACCGTCTGTCATACTTATCTCAATTCAAAGAAAAAGCCTCAAAATGTAGCCCAGCACCAATTTTTCAAAAAATCGATGATGTTTCGGACATACATCTGTGTATTATTGGCGATAGTTTTACGGAAGAGGAAAGAGTAAGTAAAAAAGACTTCCCCGTAGAAAAATATTCATACGTCCACTGGGCGGAACAAGCTAATATTCAATTAGATACGACTAAAAAAAATGTTTTAATCTTAGAAACTGTTGAAAGAACTGTCAGAGAACATTTTTCCCAAGGAGCTGATAATTTTAGAATTGGAACTAAAAAAGAAGAGAAGATTGTTTCGGAAATCTCTTGGGAAAGGCAATTAATAACTAAAATTGAAACAGCTATTTTGTATTGTTTTCCAGAAAAAGAAGGTATCGAACAACGTTTTGAACATACACTTTTTAATTACGATTTCTTCTTGAAATTTAGGGAAATCAAAGCGAAATTAAACCAAATATTATTCGATAGAATTGAGAAAAAAGTGGTAATTTCTAAGAACGGAGAGTTCATATTTTATTCGGACGAAGCTGACTCAACTAACTCACATTCAGCATTTTATCCATTATTTCAGTCGGATATTGATTTGCTTGTGATGAATATTAATCAAACCAGAGATAAATACTTGAAAGCTGGTTTTGATGAAGTTTATTTGTCAATTATTCCGAATAAAGTAAGCGTAATTTCACCTGATTTAGGTAATTACAATCATCTTATTGAGAGAATAGAGTTAGATAAAAAGATTCAAACTCCTCTCATAAAAACTTACGAAGAGTTCAAAAAAAATCCTAATCAATACTACCTCAAAAGCGATACGCACTGGAATTGTGAGGGCAGAAACCTTTGGTTAGAAAAAGTTATTACAAAAATACTTTCTCCTTCATGACAATTACTCAATTAGAATATGTTTTGGCAGTTGAAAAGCACCGAAATTTTGTAAAAGCAGCCGATAGTTGCTTTGTAACACAACCTACGCTGAGTATGCAAATTCAGAAATTGGAGGATGAACTGGGGGTAAAAATTTTTGATAGAACCCGACAGCCAGTGGTAACAACTCAAATTGGCTTAGAAATTATTCAACAAGCAAGAATTTCTATCTTAGAATTTTACAAAATAAATGAAGCCGTTAATACCAATAAACAGGATATTTCGGGAGAGATAAGATTAGGCGTTATCCCAACTATTGCACCGTATTTATTACCTCTTTTCCTTAAAGATTATTTGCAAAAATATCCGAATATACATCTCAAAATCAGAGAGTTAACTACTGATAGAATCGTTGATGGTTTGAAAAACGATGAATTGGATTTAGGATTATTAGCCACACCACTTCAACAATCCAATATTATTGAATATCCCATTTTTTACGAAGAATTGGTCTTGTATGTTTCTCGGCAAAATGCAATTTATAAGAAAAAATATGTATTGTCAGAAGACATCAATCCTAATGATTTATGGCTTTTGGAGGAAGGACATTGTCTTCGTTCACAAATTGAAAATTTGTGTGAATTAAAACGGAAAGCCATCGGACATAATCAGTTTGAATATCAAGCGGGCAGTTTAGAAACCCTCCGCAAAATGGTAGAACGCAATCAAGGCATAACGATTCTTCCAGAATTAGCAACGATAGATTTTGATGAAGAAAGATTAAATTTAATCAGAAGATTTCAGTCCCCCGCCCCTGTACGTGAGGTGAGTTTAGTTACGCACAAAAATTTTTCAAAAATGGCAGTACTTAAAGCCATGAAAAACAGTATCTTAGAGGCTATTCCAGAGAAATTAAAAGAAAATAAAGACCATAATATTTTGAGTTTATGAAAAATAATCCTAAAACCCTCACCGCTTGGACATTTTATGACTGGGCAAATTCTGTCCATTCGCTTACCATTACCTCCGCTATTTTTCCCATCTATTTTCCGATTGCTGCTGTGATGATGCCCTCAAAGAGTACTCAGCTTGATTTTTTGGGTTTTCAACTCGAAAATACTGTTGTTTATTCTTATGCAGTTTCATTGGGATTCTTACTTTTAGCGTTTTCTGTTCCCTTAGTTTCGGCTATTTCGGATTACACGGGTAAGAAAAAAATCTTTATGAAAATGTACTGTTATTTGGGGGCATTTTCTTGTATGACTTTGTACTTTTTTAAGGAAGGAGATTATTATCTTGGTACTTTTGCATTCTTATTTTCGATAGTAGGCTGGGGGGGAAGTATTGTCTTTTATAACTCATATATGCCCGAAATTGCCACTGAGGATAAGTACGATTCTCTTTCAGCGAGAGGGTTTACGATGGGGTATTTAGGGAGTGTCGTTTTGCTGATTCAAAACCTTACAATGGTCTTAAAACCAGAGTGGTACGGTGGTATTTCAGGAGGAGATGCTTCAAGGATTTCATTTCTTACCGTTGGTATTTGGTGGATAGTTTTTGCACAAATCCCCTTTGCAATTCTACCCGAAACTCAGAAAGCTCAGAAGAAGGATGGAGGATGGATTTTTAATGGATTTAAAGAATTAAAAAAGGTATTTGGAGAATTACAAAAATTAAACATTACCAAGAAATTCCTTTTGGCATTTTTCTTTTATAATATGGGTGCCCAGACGTTTATGTACCTGGGGGCATTGTTTGGAGGACAAGAACTAAAACTTCCCACAGAATCATTGATTATTACGATTTTATTAATTCAATTGGTCGCAATTCCAGGGGCATATATTTTTTCAACTCTTTCTGAAAAAGTAGGCAATACTAAATCATTGTCATACATAGTTTTAATTTGGATCGTGGTCAGTATTGCAGGATATTTTGTTTACACACGCAACGAATTTTACGTTTTAGCCACAGGAATTGGCTTTGTAATGGGCGGTGTTCAATCACTTTCTCGCTCAACCTATGCAAAAATGTTACCTTCCGATACAAACGATACCGCTTCTTATTTTAGTTTTTATGACGTTTGTGATAGGCTATCAACGGTTTTTGGGACGTTCATGTTTGGCTTGGTCAATCAAAAAACAGGAAGTATGCGAATGAGTCTATTGTTTTTGACTGTAATTTTTGCGATTGGGTATGTTATTTTGAGACAAATTCCCTCAAAGAAGATTTATTGAGAATTTACGTTTGCAAATCCCAATTTTCATACAGATATTTGTGGAACAAAGGGCTGTTAGCTCAGTTGGTTTAGAGCGCCGCCTTGACAGGGCGGAGGTCGTAGGTTCGAATCCTATACCGCCCACATACGCAAATACCTCAAAATCTTGTACTTAGAGATTTTGAGGTATTTTTTTATTGTACCAACAACCCATCCTGCATCACCAATTTCCTGTCAGCCATATTTGCTAATTCTTCATTGTGCGTAACAATGACAAAGGTTTGATTAAATTTATGCCGCAAGTCAAAGAAAAGTTGGTGCAATTCTTGGGCATTTTTAGAATCTAAATTTCCCGAAGGTTCATCCGCAAATACAATGGAAGGAGAATTTATCAAAGCACGAGCCACGGCAGTACGTTGTTGTTCGCCCCCCGACATCTGGGAAGGTAAATTGTGAATTCTATCTTGCAAACCTAACAAGACTAACAATTCCTCCGCCTTCTCCCTGACTCCCTTCTCCTTTCCTCCAATAAAAGCAGGCATACAAACATTCTCCAAAGCCGTAAACTCGCCCAAAAGATTATGAAATTGAAAAATAAAACCTAATTTTTCATTTCTAAACTTTGCTAAGTCATTATTTTTCAGCGAAGTAACTTCTTGATTGGCGATAAATACTTGTCCAGTATCAGGTCTGTCTAATGTCCCCGCAATGTGCAAAAGCGTACTCTTACCCGCACCCGAAGCCCCAACGATGGACACAATTTCGCCTTGATTAATGGTTAAATCAATTCCTTTTAAAACAGGAAGATTCCCGTAGTTTTTATGTATGTTTTTAACAGAAAGCATAATTATCAATTTATATATTCCAAAACCCAGATTTATCGAGCATCAAACATCGAAAAACGAACATCGACCATTCAATACCAATCATCCACATTATTATTTACCTCCATTTTTTGTTCCAGACTGTCAGGCAGTTTAGCAAAAAAATCAATGCCCGTCATCACTTCCAATTCATCAATACTGATGGTAAAAGACTTTACCAATTCTACAGAACCCTCATTTGGAAATAAAAAAGCAATAGCTTCCTCACGGGCAGGGTCGTAGATAATTTTATAAAATTTCTCTGGAATGGCGATTTGAGTTCTTCTTCCAATAGTTGGCAATCCCTTTTTCAGAATTGGACCTGTAACTATTATTAATTCACCCCTTTTTTTGACCCATGAACGAACCTTGTTTTCTAAATCACTCCAAATACCACGGTTAAAATCAGGTAATTGCGGTGCCATATTGGACATGTAAAAGGTTTCATCTTCCAAAGCCTTGTCATGCCTAAAATCTCCCGCAGGACAAAGATGACCACGATCATAACCCGACCTTGAATAATCTTGGGTAACTGCCGAACCAGATTCTATAAGTGGATCTGGTAAAAAAACATTTGAACGAGCTTCTCGTCCATAAGCTGCCTCTTTGACCAAGCGGTGCAATACCCACGAAGCCAGTTCATATTCATCCCGATAGTTCAAAACAAATGCCGTGTGTCTGACAATTTCAGTATTGGTTTTTGAAAATGGAATATATTTTTCTAAATCAGAATCACTTTCTGTATCTTTCTCATTATCAGATGGTTTACTTTTGAAAATATCAAAAATGGACTGTTCTTTTTCTTCAATAGCACCATTGACTTTCTCTTTTATTTTTTCTTTGACTTGTTTTTCAATATCCTCGGCAATTGTTGTTTCGTCATCCGTCGCAACAGTATCGCCCCTTCCTGCACGAGTCCAAGGTTCGGATGATTCTGATTTTGAATTACCCCCAAATATTTTACCTATATCCTTTTTAATTGATTGGTATGGATTTGGCTTTCCGTAATAATATAGGAATACTCCCAAAATTAGAAGAAAGAAAAGAAACTTTATTTTACCCATTTAATTTAATGAATGAACTGTGAATGAAAATCGGGGTGCGTAACCTGATGTAATAATTTAAAAAAACTTTGGGTCTTTGTGCCTTTGTGGCAAATATTAAAATACTTTTGTAAAATATGGACAAAAAACAGATAATCATTATTGGTGGCGGTGCAGCGGGTTTTTTTGGGGCAATTTCAGCCGCCGAAAATAACCCTGATGCAAAGGTAATACTTCTCGAAAAGAATCGAACAGTTTTGAATAAAGTTCGTATTTCGGGTGGTGGACGGTGCAATGTTGCCCATGCCTGTTTTGATAGTAAACAATTAGCCAAATTTTACCCAAGAGGTGGTTCATTTTTACGACCATTATTTAATCATTTTAATGCAAAAAATACCGTAGAATGGTTTGAAAATCAAGGAGTTGAATTAAAAACGGAATCAGATGGACGTATGTTCCCAATTACGGATAATTCAGAGACTATTGCTCAATGTTTAGAACAAAAAGCCAAAAATTTGGGTATTAGTGTAATGACTTCTTTTGGGGTGAGTAAAATTATTTTTGAGGAGAATATACTCAAAGGAATCGAACTCCAAACGGGTGAGTTTATGCTCGCAGATGCAGTACTAATAACAACGGGCGGCAATCCTAACATTACTGGTTATCAGTGGCTTATAGATTTAGGACATACAATTATTCATCCAGTTCCTTCCTTATTTACCTTCAATGTACCGAGTTCCCATTTCCACGATTTGGCGGGTGTGAGTGTTCAGAAAGCCTCCGTGAAAGTAGCTGGTAAAAAACTCATTCAAGATGGTGCGTTATTAGTAACGCATTGGGGGTTTTCAGCCCCTGCCGTCTTGAAATTATCTTCGTGGGGAGCAAGAGAATTGGCGGATTTGTACTATGATTTTACCGCCATAATCAATTGGATTCCAGACGTTTCTGAAAATAAAATTAGAGCTATTTTTGATGAAATAAAGAAGACCAATCCAAAGAAACTCATTCAATCTAATCAACAATTTGAATTACCTTCAAGACTTTGGAAACGTTTTTGTGAATTGTCAGAAATAGATGAAAATCTCCGCTGGATAGATTTGACGATAAAGCACGCAAATAAATTAATTGAGAATTTGATAAATTCATCCCAAAAAGTACAAGGAAAAACAACTTTCAAAGAAGAATTTGTAACTTGTGGCGGTATTGATTTATCAGAAATTAATCCCGAAACGATGGAAAGTAAAATCGTAAAAGGTTTGTTTTTTGCAGGAGAAGTGCTTGATATTGATGCAGTTACGGGAGGGTATAATTTTCAGGCAGCTTGGACAACGGGGTTTGTGGCGGGTAAAAATATGTAATAAAGTATGATAGGTTTCCAACCTGTCATTTGGATGTAAAATAAACTAACAGGTTGGAAACCTGTCATACTTTAAAATGAAAATAACAAAAGATAAATAAATCGGACTCTTTTGCATGTACTACTTTAGTCAGCCTATAAAAACATCTAAAATCGTCAAAAATGGAGATAACGATACAATTGGGAAGCAAACAAAGGTTGGAATATGAATTGAAAAAAGCGGTTGAAAATGAAGATTTTGTGAAAGCGGCGGAGGTGAAAAAGCAGTTAGAGAATTTGTAATTTATCCCTCCCAAGGGTTTTGAACCCTTGGGAGGGATATGTTTTAAATCTACTTAACCTCAACCGTAAAAGTCCCTTCAAAGTCAGTTGAACCCACAGTGGCAGTTCCGTTTTTAACAGGTTTTCCCCCCACTTCTGGTTGGTGTCTTAATGTAACTTTCATCGTTCCATTTACGGCAGCGTTTGTTTTTGCAGTAGCTTTTAATCCAACTTCAAAATTTCTTGAATCTTTGTCTGTGCGTGTTACAGTCAATAAATTAGCTAAATTTGGTTCAAAAACCACTAAATGTTCAGCCGCTTCTGTTTGTATTTCAGAAGTTAAATCTTTCGCAGGCGTTTTGGTTTCATCCAAAAATTCGGTTGTTAAAACATAAGTCTTGTTGGGCAATAATTTAATGACATCAATCACGGGGGCTTTTCCTCCGTCTCCATCCAAATCTTTAATGGAATAAACCAATTTATTAGTTCCTTCGGTAAATGTCAGTCTCATGGTTGAGATAAATTCGTTGTCCTCGGTTGGTACCGGTTCGTCTTTTTTACAACTTGAAATACTGATTCCGAGAATGAGAGCGAAAATGATTGTTTTTTTCATGAGTTAAAATTCTTAAAATGTAACGATGTTGCAAATGTATAATTATAATTTAATTTATGCAACACTATTGCAACTAAAATTTATAATTTATCCTAACAGAAATATTACGTCCCATCTCATCAGAAAAATATCGAAATCTGTTCAAATATTCACGATATGAATTATTTAGGAGGTTTGAAATAGTTAATCCAAACGATAATTGTTTGATTATCAGACCACTACGAATAGATAAAAGTTGATAAGCATCGGGCGGAGCAAGGAAATCGCTATTAGTTTCTACACGGTTTTGTTTAGCAATATACTGGTGATTTAAAGAAATATAGGCTTTGTGCTTTTTGAAATTATACTGTAAACTATTATCAATCCTGTCCGAAGGAATATTTACCATAAATAAATTATTACGAGTGTCTTTCGCCCTAACGATTGATAGTTTTGAAGTGAGTTCAATACGTTCTGATGGGACATAAATTAACGTCAAATCAACACCCCAAAAGCGAGCATCTACTTGGGTATAATCAAAAGCTGGAAACGCTCCTCTGACGGTCAAAATATTTCTCAAAGTATCATTTTGAATGCGGGGTTTTAGATAAATGAAATTTTGTATATTTTTAAGATAAGCATTTATTTCAAAATTGAGTTTTTTACCTCGATACGTTGAGCCAATCGAAAGATTTTGAGCCACTTCTGGCACAAGGCTTAAATCCCCTTTTTCATAAGATGCCGACCCGTGGTGAATACCGTCCGTGAACAATTCATTGACCGAAGGACTCCGCCATACTAAGCCAAAATTAATATTTGATTCCCACGTTTCGGTATGATGGTATTTTGCACCCAAAGCCCCCGAAAAATTACTAAAATCAAACTTATTTTGCTGAGAAATACTTCCAATTTTAAGTGAATATGCCTCTAAATTTCTTAAATCATACCGTAAACCAAATTCGCCTTCCCATTGATGAGACACGTACCTTTCATTGATAAATATTCCGAAGTTAAAAGTCTGATAATTAGGGAGTAATGTGGTAGAAACTAATGGTTTTTTTACCTCAAAAGAAGAGGAAAGATTTTGTTGATATTGAACATTTAATCCCAATGAACCATTCAATAATTGGGCAATAGGGAGATGGTCTAAAATGAGTTCAGCCGAGTAGGTATCAAGTTTAAAATTTAGGGTATTTAAATTACGATTTCCCCTCGGAATATCATATTCTAAACGCCAATTGTACTGATAAGCACCCACAAAAGTTAGCTTACCCAAGCCGTCTGAATTTAGAAAAGATTTTACCTTCAAAAGATGATGACTCACATCTTGATTAGGTCGTTCTATAACTTCGCTATACTTCGTGGGCGTGTAGGCATCAGCGGGTTTTCCGATAGAAATGGCTCGTTGTAAATCTTGTACATTTCCAATATGAGAACCCGTGAAAACACCAATTTGGGTATCAAAATAACTGTAAAAAAGTTCCGTTCCGAAATGGACTTTGTTCAAGCCAATTCCCAATGAAAAATTACGTTCTTGAATACCTGTATTGACTAAATTATAAGTTGCTGTACTAATATTACCTCCACGTTTATACGTACCTTGCACCCGCCAGCCGAGACCCGCAATCCCCTTCAATCCGCCCTCAATTATGCCTGAACCTACTCGTTGCAAACCGTTTGAAAAGCCTACCAAATTGATTTCACCGTGTATTTTTGCTGAATCTGGTAAGTTATCAGGTTCTACCATAACCATACCCCCAATCGCATCTGAACCATAACGTAAACCCGCAACTCCTTTGATTACAGTCAATTTCTTAGCCACAAAAGGGTCTATTTCAGGTGCGTGTTCACTACCCCATTGCTGACCTTCTTGTCGGATTCCATTGTTCAAAATAATGACCCGATTGGAGTGCATTCCGTTAATAACTGGTTTTTGAACAAAACTTCCCGTTTGTAAAGTCGTTACGCCCGAAATGTTTTTGAGTGCCTCTCCAAGCGATTGTCCACGAGTTTCTTCCAATGCTCTACCAGAGAGAACCGTTTTATTAGCAATCGAGGTTTTCTGAGAACTCACCACCACTTCCTGCAGGTGTTCATCATCATTAAAAAGGTCAATGTCTTGATTATGAACATCTTGCAAGTTTATTTTCAATTCCGTAATATCAAAACTCAATGCCTTACAAACCAAAATATATTCGCCCTGACACAGATTATTGAACTGATATACTCCTTTTGAATCTGTAAAAGTTGAGATATTCGTTCCCTTCAAAAACAAAACAGCACCTACAATCGGCAAGTGCTTCTCTTGGTCATGCACCACGCCTTTTAATGTACAGGTACAGTTTTTTGTTTGGGAGTAAATACTTCCTGACATTAACAGTAAAGTAAAAATTAGAAATGATTTCAATGGTTTATCTGATTGTTTGCAATGAAGTTGCAAAGGTAAGAAAAATTCTTTGCTTTAAATTTATTAATGCAACATTGTTGCATTAATAAATTTAAAACTCTATATTTGCATCATTGTTGCATATTTAAACTTATAATAAATGAAAAAGAACATTATCAAATCTTCATTATTGATTTTATCAGTAATCTTTATTTCTTCTTGTGAAAAGAAACAAGAACTCGAACCTGTCGATGATGGCAAGGAATTCAAATTTATTAACCTGATTGTGAGTGATGATAAGTCGAATCAAATCTCAATTATTTCTCCAAAGGATGGGAAAATCACAAATTTTGAAGCAAAATTTCCAAAATCAGCGGTTTATGCTACAGAATCAGGACGTTTTGGGGGAATAGTTCATCGTGATTTTAATGTAGTTGAACATTTTGATACTGGATTTGAAGGTCACGGCGACCACGTGGACGTGAAGGGAACGCCAAAATGGGCGGCATTGACGGGTGATAGTAACAAGCCAACGCACTACGGTTCACACGGTGACGAAATCGCAACTTTCAACGATGGAGACGGTTCGTTGAGCTTTGCAAAAGAATCAGATTTGCACCAAATTGGTATGAAAATGCAAACAATTTCAACTGGAAATATAGCTCATCATGGAGCAATGGCACGTTTTAGTAATGGAAATTATGCTGTAACTCACAAAGATGGTTCGATTGCGGGGACACTCCCCGAGAGAGTGAAAATTATCAACAAATCTGGTTCTGTAATTGCCCAATCAACAATCCAGACTAAAGGAATTCATGGTAATAATTCTAACGGAAAGGTTGCTTTATTTGGTTCTGCGAGTGGTGTTTTAGTAATTGAAGAGTCTGGAAATCAACGACTTATTAAATATCCAGAAATTTACGGGGCATCTTGGTTTGGTACAATTTTGCATAGCGAAACAAACGATAAATTCTTAGGGTATTCAGGAGCTTTGGGAGTTTTTGAGATTGATGTTAAAGCCGATAAAATTATTCCAATTTTTGAAAGCAAAGATGTTATGCAGTGTAAATTGGATAAATCTGGAAATAAAATTGTGGTGCTATTGTTAAACGGAGACCTAAAAGTTTTTGACATAAAAACTCGTAACCTTGTGAAAGAAGGAAATGTTGGAACAAGCACTACCAAAGAAGAAACCCCCAAGCCCACGATGGAAGCAACCGACAGATTTGCATACATTGTTTTGCCAAAAACAGGAGAAGTACAACAATTTGACCTCAAAACCATGACTTCGGTACAGAAAATGAAAGTAACTTCAAGCCCTTATCGAATTGCCATTTTAGGAATGGAGTTGAATAAAAAGGGGGATGAATAAAGTTTATAATTAAATTGTTGGATTACCCAAACGGTAGGACTTTAAGTTCTGCCGTTTTTTTTTAGTTTCAAAACCTTAATACTCTAACTCATCCAAAAACATCTGATATGAATAGTCGTGCCACTGAGCGTTTTTCTTCTAAAATTGATGATAAAATAGTTGATCCAAAGGGAGTTGTTACGAATAAGAAATAATAAGTGTTCAAATGCTAATTAAACCGCCCATCAAAATCGGACATTTGTCTGTTTTTGATGGGCGGTTTATTGTTAAATTTGAATAAAATTGAGAATATATATTTAGAAGATTACTTGATTTTAAACTTGAAACCGTAAAATGTTAATAGTAAAATATAACCCCGAATGGATAAACCAGTTTGAGCAAATCAAGGAAAAATTATCACAATGCTTAATAGGAATTGATGTAAATATTGAACACGTTGGTAGTACATCCGTACCAAAACTTGCCGCCAAACCTATCATTGATATTGATATAATTTATTATCAAGTTGCTGATTTTGAGCGTATTAAGAGTAGTTTTGAGTCGTTTGGGTATTATCACAACGGCAATCAGGACATTGAAGGGCGAGAAGTTTTTAAAAGAAACGCCAAGCAAGATGATGAGATTTTAGATAAAATATCTCATCATCTTTACGTTTGCAAAAACGATTGTGAAGAATTGCATCGTCATATTTTATCAAGAGATTATTTAAGAAAAAACGAAATTGCAAGGGAATTTTATGAGAATTTGAAATACCAAATTGCCGAAGAAGCGAATCAGAATAGAAAATTATACGCCCAACTTAAACAGTTGAAAGCGAATTCTTTTATCAACTTTATTATTGAATTATCAAGGAATAATCATTTAAAATCATAACCATCGAACCAAAAGACAACATATTTCAACATTTTGAAAAATATATTCATTTGTCGGACACCCTAAAATGTGAATTGACAAACAGAATTACTGTGGTTAATTTCAAAAAAGGAGAGCTTGTTCACAATGCGGACACGGTTTGTACGAAAAGTTATTTTATTCAAAATGGGCTACTACGGACTTATTTTATTAAAGACGGCAAGGAGATAAGTGAATATTTTAGTAGTGAAGAAGAATGGGTAAATTCTCCTCGGAGTTTTAGACAGCGACAACTTGATATTTATTACATCGACGCAATTGAAAATACTGAGGCTTTTTGCTTACACGTAAATGACCTGCTTTACTTATTTGACCGCTTTCCTGAAATGGAACGCTATGCCCGCCTATCTATGGGAACGGTATTTGGGCATTTTATGGATAGAATTATATCTTTAAGATTCACAACGGCAAAAGAAAAATACGAGCATTTTTGCGAAACCTATCAAGGCATTTACCACCGAATTCCCTTAGGCATGGTTGCTTCTTATTTGGGAATAACCCAAGAAACGCTTAGTAGAATTAGAGCCGAGAAGTGATTTTTTGATATAGGTCAAAAGTTTTTAGGAATTAACAACTGACATTTGCATAAAATTTTAAACAAACATTGTAATGTCAAAAAAAGCAAAAATAACATTAATTTTAGTTACTGGTGTATTGTCATTCAGTTTTACGTATGTTTTTACATACGTTCCACCATTTCCAAAAAAACACGGAATTGTAGACGCCAAGTTGTATTTAGGGGAAGCTGAAAACCAACCTTTGATAGTTGCATTTGGCGGCGGGGGTGGCGAAAATGATTGGAAAAGGACCTACCTTAAAGCAAAACGAGATAGCTTAATTAAGATGGGTTTTGCGGTATTGGCAATAGGGTACTTTCGATCAAACGGAACTCAAAAACATTTAGATAGAATTTCGTTAGACGCAATTCGTGATACAATTTTATCTATTGCCCAAAATCCAAAAATAGATAAGTCCAGAATAATATTATTGGGTGGCTCCCGAGGGGGCGAGTTAGTATTGAATTTAGCCAGTAAATATGACGATTTCAAAGGAGTTATCGCTATGTCAACATCAAATGTAAGTTTTCCAGCCATTACTTGGTCGGCAAATACATCCTCGTGGATCTATAAAAATCAAGAATTGCCGTATGTTCCAGCACCCTTCAAAACTATTTTTCCTGCACTCAAAGGAGATTTATACGCTGCCCACGCAATGATGTTGGAAAACAAAGAAGCTGTGAAAAAAGCTGAAATCGAAGTTGAAAATATTAAGGGTGCTATTTTGCTTTTATCAGGCAAAAATGACGACCAATGGCCTGCCTCTGAAATGTCTGACCAAATTGTTAAGCGATTACAAAAGAATAATTTTAAATATTACTATTCCCACATCAAATTAGATGGGGGCCATAATGCACCAATAGAGAATTTTAATCTTGTACATGACTTTTTAGATACTCATTTTAAAACAAAATGAAGACAATTTTCGACCAAACCACAAGAAAAGAATTGATAAACAGAGTTAATTCTCTGAACGAAAATAGCAACAGACAATGGGGCAAAATGAATGTTTATCAAATGATTAAACATTGTATTTTATGCGAAGAAATGTATTTGGGAAAAACGCCTTACAAACGTACATTCCTTGGTTTTTTATTAGGAAGAATTGCCCTAAATCAATTAATGAAGGACGATAAGCCCAAAAAACGTAATTTGCCAACAAAGCAAGAATTTATAATTTTGGAGGAGACTGGGAATTTTTTGGAAGATAAAACAAAATGGATTTCGTTGATTAACGAATATAAAAACTATTCAAACCAAAATTTTGTGCATTGGTTTTTTGGTAAGATGACCTCGGAACAAGTGGGGATTTCTGTTTATAAACATATTGATCATCACCTTCGGCAGTTTGATCAATAAAGAAAATAATTTTAGAACAGGCGGAGTTAAAATATCAAGGAAAAGTAGTCTTTGAAAAACTGGTAATGTCAGCACGTTTCAAAAGACCTCCCGAAGTTTTTATGGAAGATGAAGCCTGTTTTTTATTCCTCACAAAAGGCTCATTTCATTTTCGTACTTCGATTGATTCTATAATTCAGCTGACCAATAGTGGATGACCTTATTAAATTCCCGTTACTAATAGTCAGCAACTTACAGAGTGCTATCTTATTTTTGTCTCAATAAGAGAATTGCAACCGATTTGGCTTTGGAGACTTAATCTCTCATAGCCTATAAAAACTTGCCATACACTTTTTGATGCACCCGGTGGGATTAATTTAACATGATACGGCAATACTTACCATGTATCTTTTAAGCAAAAAAGAACATAATCCATACCATTGCCGAAGTCAATAATCCTGCATAAAAAATGTCTGATTGATAGAAAGGGATTTCCTCTTTTTCTTTTTTCAAATACCATAAAAATAAGCCCATACAAGCAATAGAGGCAGGTGTAGCTGCTATTTGCGGACTGATTATGTGCGTAAGTGAAAGCAAAATAAAGGGAATTTGGGTAATGAGAAAGCCCAATAAAGCTCCCCCAATTCCTGATAATGAGATTTCTAAATCGTATTCTTGAACCTTGCCTTTTCCGATGCTGTTAAGGTATTTTGAGAGAATTACTATTAAAACGGAACCTATCGTAAAAATGCTGAAAACTCGATATAAAAAATTAAAAGTATCGCCAAAAATTTCTTTGACGAAAGGAATATTGACCAAGGTATTTGCATAGAGCCAATCACAGCCCAAACCAATGAAGGGCGAACCAGCCAATACAATTACTGCTGCAATGGGATTAGTAGGTTTCCAAAGCACTCCCCAAAAGAAAACTACTACCAAACCAGGTTTGATATACGACGTTTGGCTGGCTAATTTTAAAAAAAAATTATCAGAAGAATTAGGGTCGTAGGTTGAGAAAGCTAAGACTCCTGCAATAGCACACATCAAAAAAACCACAGCCTGTCCAAACCTAACTGTCTGTTTGTCAGAGGCTTTGGGGTTGATATATTTTCTAAAAATATCAAAAGCCATCATCGTAGAAACCGAATTCATCATGGAATAAATGGCGGAAAATATCGCACAAATCAAACCCGCCAAAATCAAACCAATGAAACCGTAACCCGCTGGAACAACCGTTTTTAATAAGGTCAAAAAAGTATCGTCGGGCTTGATGGCATCCGTCCCTAATCTACTTTTGAACAAATAAAATGCTGCCGTACCTACACCGATAGAGAAGAATGGGATGATTAATTTCAGAAAACCTGCGGCAATAGCCCCTAATTTGGCATCTCGGTCTGTCTTTGCCGCCAATACTCGTTGGACTTGATATTGGTTTGTGGTCCAATAAAACATATTCAAAACGGTCAATCCCGTAAAAATTCCACTCCACGGCAACTTAGGATGATTGGACGGTAAATACAAGTGCATCTTGTTTGCCTCGGCGTGGTCTAATGCCAAAAGTCCCGATAATCCTCCAATTTCGGGTTGCATATATGTGAGGGTTCCCATCAACAAAACTGACAGTATCATAATGACTGTCAAGATGTTATCTGCAATTACGACTGACTCCATTCCGCCAAAAACGGTAAAAATTACCGTAATGAGAGCAATCACGAAAATGCCTTGAATGTAGCTAATATCCCAACCCGTTCCTGCAAATAAAATCCCTAAAGTACGACTGCCAATGTAAAATCCTCCGATTAATTGAATCATAATAAAAATAACCATCAGGCAGGTATAAACCAGTCGGGCGTGAGCATTGAAGCGGGCTTCGAGGAATTGGGAAAGCGTAAAAAAGTTTTTCTTTCGGTAAATAGGAATGAAAATATAGCACAAAACCAAAATAGCAGGAATCGCCCAGATTTCGTAATGACTTTGGGCAAACCCGATGGAATAGCCAATGCCCATCATGCCGATAATTTGTTGAGCATGGATATTTGTGCCAAAAATAGACCCCGCCACCGACCACCAACGCAACGAACGCCCCGCCATGAAGTATTCTTCGGAATCTTTTTTCTTGAAACTGGAAAACATACTTGCCACAATCAAAAATAGTAACACGGCAATAACAACAACTATATCAAACCATTCGAGGGATTTTAACATGGGGGATTTGGGGGTTAGGTTTTTCGTAAACCCTTGCAAGCGTTCAAAACGCTTGTAAGGGTTTACGAAAGTCAGTAGAGGAACTCTAATAAAAAGCATAAACTCTTGATTCATAAGGCTTTAAGATAAATTTAACCTCATCATCAATAGTCATATTTGACAATAATACTTTAAGATTCGTTACTGGAAAGTCAAGCGTAAATGACTGGTTTTTATTCGTAAAATTATTCATAATCAAGACTTTTTCTTCTTTTAAAATTCGAGTATAAAGCCAAATTTTATTGCAGTCAGGACGTAAATCTGTATAATCTCCGTAAATCAAAGCGGGGGTTTTCTTTCGTAATTGAATCAGTTTTTTGTAATAATTCAGGATAGAATCCTCTTCTGATTCTTGGGTTTCTACGTTTATTTGCTCATAATTTTCATTAGCTTTCAACCACGTTTTTTTCCCTTCCGAAAAACCCGAATTTACTTGCGAATTCCACTGCATGGGTGTTCGGGCGTGGTCTCTGGCTATTTTATTACAGGCTTCTAAAAATACCGATTCCTCATATTTTTCGGTTTCTACTAATGCCTTGTGAGCATTCAAAACCTGCACATCATTGTATTCAGAAACATTGGTAAAATTGGCATTACTCATCCCAATTTCATCGCCTTGGTATAAGTATGGTGTGCCTCGCAAAGTTAGTAGAATAGTTGCTAACATTTTAGCAGATGCTTTCCGAAATGTGCCTGTATCGCCAAATCTGGACAACATTCTTGGGTTATCGTGATTGCCAAAATAGATTGTATTCCAACCATCATTTGCTGTGGCAGCATCCCATTTGTCAAAAATACTCTTGAGTTCAACCAAAGAAAATTCAGGTTTTGGATTGACAAAACAGGCTTCGTCACGGGGGACAGCATGGTCGAAATGGTAAATCATGTTTAACTCCTCCCGATTTTGCCCTACGTACAGATTCGCCTGTGCTTCTGAAACCCCAAAAGCCTCTCCAACCGTCATACAATCGTACTTACTCAACACTTCCCGATTCATTTCTTGCAAATATTCATGCACTTTCGGACCGTTGGCATAAAAACTCAAATCGCCAAAATGATTAGCTGGGAAATTAGGAAAATCAGGGTCTTTTGAAATAAGCGAAATCACATCCATCCTAAAACCATTCACGCCCTTATCCAACCAAAAACGCATCATTTTGTAAATCTCTTGTCGCAGTTTCGGATTCTCCCAATTCAAATCGGGTTGTTTTTTTACGAAAAGATGAAGGTAATATTCGTTGGTAATTTCATCCAAATCCCAAGCTGAACCTGAGAAAAACGAAATCCAATCGTTGGGTATTTCATTTTTCCAAATATAATAATCTCGATACGGATTATCCTTAGATTTGCGGGATTCTTGAAACCAAAAATGTTCATCAGAAGAATGATTTACGACCAAATCAATGATGATTTTCATGCCTCTTTGGTGTATTTCAGCAAGCATCTCATCGAAGTCTTCCATCGTGCCAAAATCTTCCATAATGGCTTGATAATCAGCTATATCATAACCGTTGTCAACGTTGGGAGATTTGAAATGGGGGCTTAACCAAATAACATCAATGCCTAAATTTTGGAGGTAATCTAACTTTGAAGTTATGCCTTTCAAATCCCCAATTCCATCGGCGTTTGAGTCCTTGAAACTTCGTGGATATACTTGATAAACAACGGCTTCTTTCCACCAAGATTTTTGTATATTCATGGTAATTCTGATAGTGTAAAGATCCTAATAGTCTAAAAGGCTTAAACATAAATAACATTGTGTTCAATTTACAAAGAGTAAAATAATGAGCTTCCAAAAGCCTGAAAGGCTTGAATTTGAATAACCGTATGTGAAACATACGGACATGAAATAAGAGTGAAACAACCCTGAAAGGGTTTAATAGCACGCCCGTAATTTCAAATCTATTCAACTCTTTTAGAGTTGTTGCTACCTTATTTTACACTCCGTATGTTTCACATACGGTTATTCATATTTAAGCCTTTCAGGCTTTTTGTTCTCCTAATAATCTAAATGACTTTTATCTAAATATTTCGTCAAAATTCAATGAAACGTAGTACAATCCACCAATATTTGCCAAACCATAGCCTTGCGAATAATACTTATTGAAGATGTTTGAACCACCTACTTTTAATATGGTTTTCATCGAAGGAATTTTATACGAAACCGCAGCATCAAATGTACTCCATGATGGCAAAGTAATATCCCCCGCCGTTGCACCTTGTTCAACCCACATATCACTCGTCCAACGATATGTAATGTTGAAACCCAAGTTTTTGGTTAATTTTGGATTACTTAGGGTAATATTATAACGATCTTCTGGCGAAATAAAGAAGTTTCTTTGTACTCTCGAAACCTCTGGATTACTCATTTTACGCTTCACAATTTCATTACCAAAAGCATCTTTAAGTGTATTCCCGTTATTGTCTTTCAACGTGATTGAGCCTACTTGATTGGCATAATTTGCTCCAACATTAAAGCCTTTTCCAAAGGCATATTCAAAGCCTATTCCGTAACCATTCACATAAATTTCGTTGAAATTATTAAAGTTAATTCCGTAGGTATTGAAGGTTGCACTTGTTCTCAAATCAGAAATCTGACCAACTGTTCTTGGCTGATTGTAGTTCTGAGTGGCAATAAAATCGTTGTAAGTACTGTTGAAATAGAAGGCATCTATGAAAAATTTATTCGATAAAAGAGCCTTATAACCAACTTCCCAAGTCTTGATTTTTTCCGTCGTAAATGCACCTGGATTTGGTACGTATTTTACTAAAAGCGATTCGTTACCGTTGGGTGTTGTGGCATTAATAGATGCTCTGTACGCATTAGCAGAAGCCTCCGTGTAAGCTGGATTCGCAATTAAATTCGCACCGTCGATGGACGCTTGCGAACCTCCGACCTCACCAGTTCCACCGTCAGCTAACAACTGATTTGGCGAAGGATTACGGAAGGCAGATTGCCACGAAGCACGAAAATTATGCTGTCCCAACGTCAAAACGCCTGAAACTCGGGGCGTAAATCCTCCGTCAAAATATTGATTTTTATCGTAACGAACCGCCACAGTTGGCTTAAACATGATATTATCCGATATTTTCAATTTTACCGAACCTTGCGTGTACCAGCCATACTCATTAATGGTAAACTCGCTTCCATCAACTCTGCTTACAGGAAAAATGGTTCTTTTTGTCAATAAATTATAACGTCGGAAACTTGCTCCCGTAATTATCTCCACCGCTTCTGGCATAATCTTCTTAAAATTATACATTCCTTCAACGTGCGATAAAGACGAGTTATCCAAAATACGAACACCTCTAACCGTGGTACTTCCTGGGATAAAATCTGTACTCAATGTGGTTGATAAATCATTATAATATTTATTGAAATTGGCATCACCTGGCAAGAATTTTCCTGCATCTGCTACCGATCTTGAAGCCAAAATATTACCTCCGTTTGTTGCAAAAGCCGTAGCAAAATTGGCTCCCCATGTGGCAGTTGGCTTATTGATTTGTAACATTCTTTGGGCTAATGCACCCAAACTGTATCCCTCAGCGGCTTGCATCGTAGTATATCCTCTCAAAAACCACTCATCCGCCTTCAATTCAAGCTTAATTTGGTGACGGTTATAATCTGGAAAATACTCTCTGAAACCCGCAGTACGGATAAAATTTCCGTTGCCATAATACCACGCTCCAATGACCTCAATTTTGTCGGTCAATTTGTAGTGCAGAGCCACATTTGCCCTTAAACTTTTAAATTTACCATCATTTTGCAGTAAATCTAATTCAGAATAACCTGTTCTTGTAACGGTTTTACCCGCCAAAGCTGGGGCAGTTGGATAAACCGCAGGATAGGTAAATGCCCCAGCATTATTAAAATCATCACCGTAAATATTTACGCCATCATAGGTAAGATTAGAAGATGGGTCATTGTTGGGCGTAAAGCCAACCCTAACTGCACTACCGTCAACTACAAAGAAACCTGGACGAGCTCTATGCGAGCGGTCATCGACATTATCTGCAATAAAATCAGTACCATTTATTGTTTGAAAATTCACTTTGAAAGCGAAGTTTTTACCGAGTTGTTTGGCGTAACGAAGGGCGAAATCTGTGTAAGGTTTTGCTCCAATATTATTTTTACCAACATTATTCACACCTAATTTTGCTTGTGCCGAAAGTCCTTGATATTCAAAAGGAGACTTTGTTTTTGTGAGCATCAAACCTTGCAAAGCATCGGGTCCGTACAAGGCTGAGGATGCACCAGGCAAGATTTCGACACTTTCAATATCAATATCCGATACCCCAGCAGCAGCTCCAAAACCGAATCCAAAACCTGGTGAACGGTTATCCATACCATCGGTTAATTGCACAAAACGGTTGTTGTTGTTTGCCCCGAAACCTCTGATATTCACTGACTTAAAGCCCAGACTTTGCGTCAATAAATCAACGCCTTTTAGGTTTTGTAGTAAGCTATAAACATCTGCCGAAGCACCATTAAGAATTTGTTTTACGCCCAATTTTTCTACCGTAACGGGTGCTTTTGTGATGCTTTCTTCCACACGATTACCCGTAACTTTTACTTCTTCCAAAGTTCCAGTACTTTCTTTTAAAGTAATATTTAGGTTTTCAGCATTTTTCACAATAATTTCTTGTTGCAAAAATCCAACTGCCGAAACTCGAATGGTAAAAGGTAATTTTTGATTGGTATTTAGCACAAATTTTCCCTTGGCATTTGCCACCGTGCCTGACACTGTACCTTTGATGGCTAAACTTGCTCCTGCCACAGGACTTTTGTCTTCGCTATTAGTAATTTCTCCTGAGATAGTGGTGTTTTGAGCAAAAGAGAAGGTTACAAAAAGAAGATTGATAAGAATGAGAAAAAGTTTTTTCATGGTATTGTTGATTGTTTAAAAAGAGTGGAAAATAATATTAAAGCCCAAAATTATAAATATAATTTAACAAAGAAAATTTTATACAAATAAAGTATTTTTGATTTGTTTCAATTCTTTTTTTAATGTATCATTCCAAATGAGCTTATTGATTCCAACTATTTTCAAGTAATTTTGTTGGTATAATTTCAAATTATTATTATATCCTATTTAGTCTGTCTATTATATAGTTTTATACTTAAAAACATACCGATATAGTTTTAATTAAGTAGTCAACTCTATTTAATCGACGTTTTGAATTTCGTAACACAGACTTTGGTCTGTACTTTATGCTATAGATTACAGATCAAAGTCTGTGTTACGAAAAATATCCTCAAAGACAGAAACGTCGAATATTTAAAGAAGACTACTTGTTCTTTTATCAATACAATTATTATGGTATTTTTAGAGCTTTATAGCAAATAATTTTTGGTTGTTTCAAAATAAACTAAGAACTTTGAGCCATATGAAACCACAAAAATTTATATTAGTCCTATTAATCACCATTTGCTTATTCCCTTTCATAAACTCTACTTGGGCATTGTTATTGGGTTTGTTTTTTGCTTTAATTATTGGAAATCCTGCCGTGAACTTTACTAATCAATGGGGTGGATATTTGCTCAAAACTTCCGTAATTGGTTTAGGATTTGGCATCAATATTCAAGTTTTATTGAAGGCAGGGCAACAAAATATTGGCACAACCACCATTTTTGTTTTGATTGCCTTGGGAGGAGGAATTTTATTGGGCAAATTATTGAAATTAGATTCCAAAATAACCTTACTAATTGCTGGTGGAACAGCCATTTGTGGGGGAAGTGCCATTGCGGCAATTGGCTCAGTAATTAAGGCAGATTCTAATCAATTATCAGTATCAACGGGAATAGTTTTTTTATTAAATGCCATTGCATTAATCATTTTTCCTACGATTGGACATCATTTGGGATTAACACAAGAGCAATTTGGTACATGGGCAGCCATTGCCATTCACGATACCAGTTCAGTAGTGGGGGCATCGGCAAAATATGGGGAAGTTGCCCTCAAAATAGCTTCTATTACTAAGATGCTCCGTATTTTATGGATAATTCCAGTTTCCTTGTTTTTGGTTTTGGGCTTCACCGAAACCAGAGAAAGTTTCAAAATACCTACCTTTATTATTGGTTTTGTGTTGGCTTCGTGTCTATTTAGCTTTTTCCCAAATTTTATTGATATTTACACGGTCTTGTACAAAGTATCAAAACAAATGATGGTGGTTAGTTTATTTTTAATTGGCTCGGGGATTTCGCTCGCAAATATCAAATCAATTGGACAAAAAGTGGTCATTCAAGCGGTGGGAATTTGGGTTATCATTTGCCTGTTATCTTTATATTACGTTACGCATTTTCAAATTTAAGTATTCATGAAAACCAATAATAATCGTCGGGGATTTATTCAAAAAAGTGTCTTAGGACTCGCTTCTGTGCTTGGAAGTAGGGTCATTTTTGCTAAAAATATTCCTCAAAATATCAGTATTCTGGGGGAAGAAGCATTCCTTAAAATTGACTTACCAGAAGGGAAAAATAAGGAAATGATGCTACTCAATGACCGTCCTTTGAACATCGAAACGCCGCCACATTTACTGGATGATGCCATTACCCCTGCCGACAAAATGTTTGTGAGAAACAACGGTAATTTACCCGAAAATATCAATGTTACTACTTGGGAGTTGGTGATAGAAGGCGAATCTGCCAAAACTCGTAAAGTATTTAAAATCAATGATTTAAAAACGAAATTTAAAACCCATACCTATCAAATCACGATGGAATGTGGGGGTAATGGTCGTTATGGTTTTACGCCCCAAACCGCTGGAAATCAGTGGCAAGACGGAGCCGTAAGTTGTGCAGAATGGACGGGTGTACGCTTGCGTGATGTGCTGGAAAGTGTAGGCATAAAAGATGATGCGGTGTATATTGGCTATTACGGAAAAGATACGCATTTGAGTAATGACCCCAAAAAATCTTCCATTTCCAGAGGCGTACCAATGAAGAAAGCCCTCGAAGACGAAACGCTTTTGGCTTGGGCAATGAACGGGCAGGATATTCCACTATTGCATGGCTATCCATTGCGATTGGTGGTGGGAGGTTATCCTGCTTCGGTTTCTGGGAAATGGCTCACAAAAATTGTAATTAGAAATAAAATTCACGACGGTGAAAAAATGACGGGACACAGTTATCGTGTCCCCAAATATCCGATTGAAGCAGGAGGAAAATTGGCAGATAGTGATTTCAAAATTATTGAATCAATGCCCGTAAAATCGTTAATTACTTATCCAAAAACAGGGGCAATTTTAACCGAAAACCAGTCCCTTGATGTACGTGGACACACTTGGGCGGGAGATTTTGAAGTAGCCGAAATGAATGTTTCGATAGATTTTGGAGCAACTTGGCAAAAATGCAAATTGGAAAAACCCAAAAACAGATTAGCTTGGCAACATTGGTCTGCTAAAATAGATTTTCCCCAAAAAGGGTATTACGAAGTTTGGGCAAAAGCCACTGATAGTAACGGTATTGCTCAACCAATGGTCATACCCGCTTGGAATCCAGGGGGTTATCTCAATAATTCGTGTCATAGAATTGCGGTAAAAATTGCTTAAAATGAAAAATATACATAAAATATTAGCCCTGCTTTTTGTAGGATACTTCTTGATGAGTTTAGGTTTTCAAAAAGATTTTGATAAAAATAATCTCTCGCCTAAATACATACAATCTGATAGTTTGGTAAAAACTGATGAAACCACAGGTTTGATTGTTTCGGAACATCTGGACTTGGTAATTGCCCATTGTACGGGTTGTCATTCAAGTAAGTTAATTACTCAATTTCACACAGACCGACAAGGTTGGCTTGAAAAAATCCGTTGGATGCAACAAAAACAAAAGCTGTGGGATTTGGGAGAATTAGAACCCAAAATTTTAGATTATCTTTCAAAAAATTACCCACCAACCGAAAAGGTCAATCGCAGAGCAGCTTTGAAAAATATTGAGTGGTATAAATTATAGGATTGCGGAGTTTCGATTGCGGATTTGTTCAAACCTCTAAAATCGTAAAAATTTCATTAACTCGTTGATAGCCAAATAATTGAATTAAAGAATAACCAGTAATAAATAACTGATAACTAATGATAAAGGAAACAATAAAACAAGTTGGTATCCGAACAAAAGAGCGAATTGCAGAAGTGGCTTGGTTTGATGATTTGTGCGGGGGGGATACCGCCTATTTGGGTACGGTTGATGGCTCTCGGAGAAGTAGTTTTGCCCACTGTTCCGACATAATGACCACTGCCGATGAGTTAGGTTTCAAGAATATTCTTTTACCTACTTCTTATGTGGTGGGTCAGGAAGTATTGCCTTTTGCTGCGGCTATGGCTCCCAAAGTCAAAAATATTAATATGCTTGCCGCCATCCGCACGGGCGAAATTCATCCGCCTATGTTGGCTCGTCATTTGGCTACGCTCGACCATATTTTGGAAGGTCGCTTGACGGTAAATATTATCAATTCCGACCTCCCAGGCATGAAGGAAGACCATGAATTGCGTTACAAACGATGCGAAGAAGTTATCCAAATTCTGAAGCAAGCCTGGACACAAGACCGTATCGAACATCAAGGCGAAGTTTATCAGCTCAGTATGGCAGCAGACCCTGTGAAACCTTACCAACAAAACGGTGGACCTTTATTATATTTCGGAGGAATTTCCCCAGGCTCAAAAGAACTTTGTGCCAAGCATTGTGATGTCTTTTTGATGTGGCCCGAACCCGAAGAAAGCATTTACGCCACTATGCAAGAAATGAGTGAAAAAGCCGCCAAATACGGCAGAACGATGGATTATGGTATGAGATTGCACGTGATAGTGCGTGAAACTGAGGCAGAAGCAAAGGCTTATGCCAAAGAATTAATGTCAAAATTTGATTTGGAGACGGCTGAAAAATTAAAGCACCGTACCCAAGATTCCAAATCGGCAGGTGTATTACGACAAGACGAATTTCGCAAAACTGCTGACGAAGACGATTTTATAGAACCCATGCTTTGGACAGGAATTGGACGAGCAAGGTCGGGTTGTGGAGCCGCTATTGTGGGCAATCCAGCACAAATTATTGAGAAAATGAATCGTTATATGGATATGGGCGTGCGTGCGTTCATCCTTTCGGGCTATCCTTTAAAAGAAGAATGTGAGTATTTTGGCAAGTTAGTCCTGCCGCACTTGAAAACTGCAAAACTTTCAGAAATTCAAGGCAGAACGCCCCAACAAACGCCCGAAACACCTTTGACTTTTAGGAAATTGAGGACGTAAGCAATCGGGTGCTGAGAAAAGTGTGGGGCAAGCACGATTCTAAGGAGTTTCATTCTGAATTTTAGTGAGTTAATTTGAGAGCTATAATTGCTTGAAGGTCAAAGACATAACTAACTTCTGTATCCGAAAAGTCATACATTCCTAAAAGATTGATGTGTCGCCAAGTATGCGTGGACGATTTTGCAATAATGGTTAAAAGTAATTGTTTTTCTTGCTCCGTTTTGCATTGGCTAAGTTTTTCTGAAAGGAGCAAAAGATTAAAATAATTGATGGCATTCATGATTAATCGTTTACACCTTTCTGCTTTGAGTTGGTGGTAATGACTTCGTTGT
Source organism: Cytophagales bacterium (assembly GCA_043760595.1). GTDB lineage: Bacteria > Bacteroidota > Bacteroidia > Cytophagales > Spirosomataceae > Arcicella. Next base: position 20,430 of record JAYUOX010000080.1, on the reverse strand, counting down.
ACGTAATTCCTTTATTTGCATGGGCTGCATGGATTGGGTCATTCTTTTGAAAAAGGTCAATTCATATCGCTCATAACCAATCTTTTTCTCAGAAAATTTTGTTTCTCTGCGAGTTGCTCTAATAAATCCCTATCAATTTCCAATTAGTGATTGAAGAGTCTGGAAATCAACGACTTATCAAATATTCAGAAAGTACCACAAAAGAAGAAACCCAGAAACCGACGATGGAAGCAACCGACAGATTTGCAAACGTTGTTCTTCCAAAAAGTGGAAAAGTACAACAATTTGACCTCAAAACAATCACTTCGGTTCAAAAAATGAAAGTAACTTCAAGCCCTTATCGAATTGCCATTTTAGGAATGGAGTTGAATAAAAAGGGGGATGAATAAAATTAAATTGTTGGATTACTGAAACGGTAGGACTTAAATCTCTGCCGTTTTTTTAGTTTCAAAACCTTAATCCTCCAACTCATCCCAAAACATCTGATAAGCCCCTTTCAACTCCTTCAAAGTCTTCCCATTATTTAATTTATGGGCTAATTCTATTCCCATTAAATAGGTCTTTTCCGCTAAATGATTTTCGTTTAATTCCACGTACAAAGCTCCCAGATGATAGTATGTAGCTAAATAATCAGCATGATTTTCCAGCAAATATTCAAAAATCTGTCTCGAATCAGTCTTATTTATTTTTAATAATTCAGTCGCCAAAGCGTAATGATTGAAGGGGTCTTGTGGTTCTTCTACCACAAATTGTCTGAGTATTTCTAATCTATTGTTCATCAAAGTATTTATTTTAGAAAAATTAGTATGCTTGCATACTAATTTTAAAACTTTTCGTTAATATTGTAGGAAAATTATGTAGTTTTAATTTGAAAATTAAACATCACCTTGTGCCAATGTCCGTTGAGACTTGTGCCTTTGTGGCAAAATAAAAAACAATGAAAATTTTAGTTTGCGTAACGAGTGTCCCCGATACAACAGCGAAAATATCGTTTACAGACGGAGATACCAAATTTAATAAAGCGGGAGTTACCTACATTACGGGTCCTTATGATGATTATGCACTATCTCGTGCCGTAGAATTGAAGGAACAATTAGGAGGAACAGTTACCGTTATGAACGTTGGAGAGTCTGATTCTGAGCAAGTTATCCGAAAATGTCTCGCCATTGGTGCAGACGATGCCATTCGTGTAAATTGCGAACCAAAAGATTCGTATTTTACGGCAGTTCAGATTGCCACGGTTGCCGCATCTGAAAAATACGATTTGATTTTGATGGGTCGTGAGTCAATTGATTATAACAGTGGTGTAGTTCATGGATTGGTTGGTGAAATGTTAGGCATTCCGTCGTTATCGCCCGTGATGAAATTGGAGATTGATGGAACAACTGTCAAAATAACTCGTGAAATCGAAGGTGGAAAAGAAGATATTGAGGCTTCATTACCCTTAGTTTTAGGATGTCAAGAGCCAATCGCAGAATGGAAAATTCCAAATATGCGTGGTATTATGACGGCAAGAACCAAGCCTTTGAGAGTCATTGAACCCGTTGGAGAAGATATGACAATCACAGAAAAATATACCCTCCCAGCTCCCAAAGGTGCTTGTAGGATGATTTCAGCCGAAAATGCCGAAGAATTGATTGCTTTATTAAGAAGCGAAGCAAAAGTATTATAATTTTCGGTAAACGGTTAAAGGCAAACGGTAAACGCTAATTTGATGTTTCTGTCCGTTCACCGTTCACCGTTCACCTTTAACCAAAAAAATCATGTCAGTCTTAATATTCACAGAAATAGATAATGGAGCTTTGAAAAAATCATCGCTCGAAGCCGTTTATTATGGTGCAGCAGTCGCCAAAATGAAGGGTACAACCGCCACAGTTTTAGCCATTGGTTCAGCCTCGGAAGGTGAATTGGCAAAGGTGGGTAATTTTGGAGCAAGCAAAGTGCTTCACGCCAATGACTCACGCCTTGCCACGGGTAACATACAGGCTTATGCGGACGTTTTGGCTTCGGCAGTTGCCCAAGAAGGTGCAGAAATCGTAATTTTAGCCATGTCTTCCTTGGGAAATGCTGTTGCCGCACGTGCAGCGGTTAAGTTGAGAGCCTCAATTGTTTCAAATGCAACAGATTTACCAAATCTGTCTGGAGGCTTCAAAGTAACACGTAGCATTTATACGGGTAAAGCCTTTGCAACCGTTGAAATGAAAGGTGAAAAGAAAATCATCGCCATCAAGAAGAATGCCGTTTCTGTGGTAGAATCGAGTAATTCTGCCTCAGTTGAGGTTTTTTCTCCAAGTTTAAAAGATTCAGACTTTACCGTGAAAGTTACGGGAACTCACAAAGCATCAAGTACAGTTTCTTTGCCAGAGGCTGATTTGGTGGTATCGGCGGGACGTGGTTTGAAAGGACCTGAGAATTGGGCAATCGTTGAAGACTTAGCCAACGCTTTGGGTGCGGCAACAGCTTGTTCAAAACCAGTTTCAGATTTAGATTGGAGACCTCACCACGAACACGTTGGACAAACGGGTATCAAGGTTTCTCCAAATTTATACATTGCGGCTGGTATTTCAGGAGCAATTCAGCACTTGGCGGGCGTAAATTCATCAAAAGTTATCGTAGTAATCAACAAAGACCCAGAAGCACCATTCTTCAAAGCCGCTGATTATGGCATTGTGGGTGATGTTTTTGATGTATTACCACGACTGACAAAGGCAGTAAGAGCATTGTAATTGTTGGAGTTTGAGTTGTTGAATTGTTGAAAAGTGAATAAATTTCTTTGATATTTTTTTCAAAGACTTGTTTATTAAAACAAAAATTCAACAACTCAGACTTTAACAATTACTTTCCTTATAAAACTTTTTTAAAAAAATTAAGGTTTATATCTTTGTAAGCACAATTAAAACAGAGAATAACCAAAAAAGTGGAGAAAATTAAATTAGAGATATTAGGACTTTCGCCAAGTTCCTCACAGACAGGCTCATTTGCATTAGTTCTTGGAGAAGAATACGGACCCAGACGACTACCTATTATTATCGGAATGTTCGAGGCACAAGCCATCGCCATTGAAATAGAAAAAATTGAGCCTAATCGCCCGATGACTCACGATTTATTCAAATCATTTGCTCGCACTTTTCACTATACGGTTAGTGAAATATCAATCACAGATATTAAGGAAGGCGTATTTTTTGCAAAAATTCATTGTTCAGATGGTATCAAAGATACTTTCGTAGATGCTCGTCCCTCGGATGCCATTGCCATTGGTTTACGGTTCAATGTACCTATCTATACGTATGAGAATGTCCTTTCAGAAGCTGGGATTTCGATAAACGAATCTACAAAGGATGATTTGAATGATGATATCAACCAAGAAGTGAAACCCCAGAAATCATTTGGAGAATTGATAAAAGAGAACCCCGTTGAAGTGTTAAATACTATGTTGAAAGAAGCACTGGCAAATGAAGAGTATGAAAAAGCAGCCAAAATCCGAGACGAAATTGATAGAAGAAATTAGGTTAGGTAGGTGTTAGGATTTAGGTGTTAGTGAATCAACTTTCTGATTTTCAAATGTTTAGGTAGATTCTAAATACCCCTTTGAATGTTTTTATAGTTCAAATTACACAAAGCCAGCTTTAAAAAGTTGGCTTTTTTGTTAAAAAGCGTTAAGAAAACTTTAGATAGAATAAAAAAACACTATTTTTGTAAAGAATACATTATCTTAAACCAATAACTAATTCCTGATACCTAATAACCAACCCCAATGTCAAAAATTAAAAAATTAGGAAGCACTCCGAACGCAATGGTCATTATTAGTTTGACAATTGCCCTTTTTTTGATAGGATTGTGTGGTTTACTGACGCTTAATGCTCGTAGGCTTGCTACAATAATAAAAGAAAAAGTTGAAGTGCAAGTATTACTTGAAAATGACCTGTCGGTTAGTAAGTTAGATACTATTTTCAAACTAATTGCTAAAAGAGATTTTGTTCTGAAAAAAGATAATTCTCCTCAAATTAATTTTATCACAAAAGAAGTAGGTGCCAAAGAATTTATCCAAGAATCTAAGGAAGATTTTCGTAAACTTTTAGGCGAAGATAATCCACTACGAAATTTATATTCTGTAAAAATAAAAGAGGAGTATTTTAGTGAAATTAACTTAAAAAATATCAAGGCGGATTTAGAGTCTGTTTCAGGGGTATATGAGGTAGCATACATAGAGGATTTTGTGGATGAAATAAGCAACAATATCTCAAAAATATACGCTATCCTTTCGGTTTTTGTGATATTGTTATTAGCAATAATTGTTTTATTAGTTAATAATACTATCAAGTTAGCATTATATTCGCAGCGGTTTTTGATAAGGAGTATGCAATTAGTAGGAGCAACAAATGCTTTTATTCGTAAGCCATTTGTCGTAAAAGGAGCTTTGCAGGGATTAATTAGTGGATTGGTAGCCTGTACTCTTTTGGTGTTTCTACAACAGTTGGCAGTACAGCAAATTGAAGGTTTAGGCATTTTGCAGGAGACTACTAAATTAATCATGCTAATTCTGGGAATACTTGCCATTGGTACTTTGATTGGTATTTTCAGTACCTTTCAGTCAGTGGAACGATATTTGAAGTTATCATTAGATGAATTATATTGATTAATCATAATTTGGGTTTTCCCAAATACAAACACATAAAACATCATGTCAGTCAAAGAAAAAGCAAATATAGGAAACCAAGAAGCACTACCTTTTGGAAAAGCAAATTATAGTTTAATGTTAGCAGGTGTCTTCATCATTTTGATAGGATTTGCCATAATGAGCAAAGATAGTACAGAATTTGGCTTTGGTACATTAGGACTCACAGTCGGACCAATTATAGTTTTATTAGGTTTTGCTTTGGAATTTTATGCAATTTTGAAGCGGAAATAAATGATAGTATCACAGACTTTAGTTTGTAAAACATACGGGTTCACAGACCGAAGTCTGTGGTATTAAATTACACATGAGAGGTTTTTGACCTCTTTTTTTTATGCCCAATTTTCAAAAATAGTCTTGCATATCAATTTGTGCAACAATCAAAATGTACAAAACAAAAAAAGACCTGACAATCAAATAGATGTCAGGTCTTAACGTACCCGGAGCCGGAGTCGAACCGGCATGCCAATGAAGACACTGGTGTTTGAGACCAGCGCGTCTACCAATTCCGCCATCCGGGCATTGTTGATTTGTCTCAAACTTGTTACAAAGATAGAGGATAGAATTGGACTTCACAACCTCGTGTTTTAAAAAAACGAAGTTTTTTGCTTCCTATTCTCTAAGTTTCTGAAAACTAATGAGTTCTAATTGAAATATTTTTTATTCGTAGCGTAAAGATTCTATTGGATCGAGCTTTGAGGCTTTATAAGCTGGGTAAATTCCAGAGGATAGTCCTACGAAAACACAGAATGAAAATCCAATGATTACTGAAATTAACGGGAATACAAACGAGCCTGCACCACTTGTAAGTACGTTTACGGCTAAATTACCTATTGCGATGGCAAAAATTGTTCCTAAAATTCCACCAATAATACAAATTACAATGGCTTCCATTAAAAATTGCATACGGATAAGATAGGGTGTAGCTCCTAATGACTTACGAATCCCGATTTCTTGGGTACGTTCTGTTACTGATACAAGCATAATATTCATTAGAGCGATTGCTGCACCCAAAAGTGTAATAATTCCGATTCCAAAACCACCGATTCTTAATTTATCAGTAATACTTTCTAATTGTTTGGTTAAAGAGTCGGAGCGTTCGATAGAAAAAGAGTCTTGCATTCCTATTTGATCCCCTCTTACGTTTCTCATGATACCTCGGGCTTCTTCGATGGTATTGTCTAAATCCGTAACATTTGGTACTGATGTAACGATGTCAAAAGTTAATGAACGTCCAACTGCCATTTTTCGTCCAGTTTCTAAGGGAACAAAAATAGCTCTATCATCACCTCCGCCCATCATGCTACCTTTTTTTTCTAATAAACCTATTACTTTCATTTTTTGACCCAGAATAGTAATTTCTTTATCCATTGGGTTTATATTTTTTTCAAATAATTGACTGATAATATCTACTCCAATTACACATACATTTGTTCCATTTTCGAGTTCATTACTTGAAAAAGTCCTTCCAGAGCCAATTTTAAAGTCTTTGATGTTTAAGTAATTGTCATCAATACCCAAAACACGAGTGTTAGGATTGGTTTGTTTAGACTCAAATTTTACTTCAGCATTAAAGGTTACATTGATTTTAAGTCCAATGGTTGCAGAGTGTCCAAATTTTTCTTTATACAATTTGGCTTCACGATAATCAATAGGAGGGTAGCGTTTTTCTTTCTCACCATCTTTACGCATTTTATAGATGGCTCTATTTCTAACGTCAAAGGCGTTTGCTCCAAGTCCAGCAAAACTACTGTTCACATTGTCTTGGATGCCGTCAATTACTGTCAAACAACCTACTAAGGCGGTTACACCGATAGCAATTATTAGTGAAGTAAGGACGGTTCTGAGCATATTTGCTTTGATAGAACGTAAGGCTTCTTTTGTATTTTCTAAAATATTCATGTTCTTAATTTTCAAAAAAGTAAATACTAATCTTTATGTAAGTTGAATTAGCACTATTTTTGTAATATCATCGTTTGATAGATTCAAGGAATTCAACCGAAATAAGGTATCAAATTATGAATCATTCTTTTAAATTTACTCATCGGTAAAAAAACTTCGTAGAAAGCAATTATACGTCAGTTTTTTTATCTCAATTAAATCTAAAATAATAATCCCAAATTGGATTACTTATTTCGGTTGCATTCCTAAAACAAATTTAGTAGAGATAATGAAAAAAAATACTCCAATGAAAAGGTTAATATTTCCGTTTATCATATTTTTGATGTTTTCGGGACGGATGTGGGCTTCTCAAATATTGATTCCGATGGATGAGACGCAGAAAAACCACTTAAAATCTTATGGAATAGCGTACTGGGTTCTCAAAACCCACGACACAGAGGTTGAATGGCTTTTGAATTATCATGGAGGTTCTTTTATGTTTCCTCATACTCAAAAGTTTGAGAATGAATTGACTATCAGAGGTGTAAGTTATCAGGTGATTTCAGAAGGCGAAGCTGCACAAATACGGGCAGAGGTCAGTAGTCCTGATGCTAATATGGATGTGGTTAAACTCCAAAAACCTCCTCGTGTGGCTGTTTATTCACCTAAAACTGCACAACCTTGGGATGATGCCGTAACTTTGGCAATGACTTATGCTGAAATACCCTATGATTTAATTTTTGATGAAGAGGTTTTGAACGCAAAATTGCCAGAGTATGATTGGCTTCACCTCCACCATGAAGATTTTACAGGTCAGATGGGAAAGTTTTGGAATCAAAGTGGACAGCCGTGGTATCAAGCACAATTGAGAGAAGATAAGAGAAATGCAGCTAAATTTGGTTTCGATAAAGTATCAAAGATGAAATTGGGAGTTGCTAAAAAAATTCAAGAATTTGTAGCGGGCGGAGGATATATGTTTGCGATGTGTACGGCTACGGATACGTATGACGTGGCAATGGCAGCTGATGGGCTTGATATTGTGGATGCGTATTACGATGGAGACGGTTATGACAATCAGGCTGACGCTAAATTGGATTTTTCAAAATGCTTTGCTTTTCATAATTTTAGTTTGGTATTTCATCCACAGGTTGTGGAGTTTTCGAGTATTGAGACTTATCAAGCGGAATCGAGACCAGTTACTGAGGAAAATGACTTTTTTAGTTTATTTCAATTTTCAGCAAAATACGACCCAATTCCTTCGATGCTGACTCAAAACCATGAAACAACCATTCACGGTTTTATGGGACAAACAACTTCTTTTAAAAAATCAACGATAAAACCAGAAGTTACTATTTTGGGAGAAAATCGTTCATTAAACGAAGCCAGATATATTCATGGAACGTATTTGAAAGGATTTTTTAGTTTTTATGCTGGGCACGACCCTGAGGATTATCGACATTTGGTAGGTGAAGAGCCAACTGATTTGAATCTTCATCCTAATTCACCAGGCTATCGATTGATTCTGAATAATGTACTTTTTCCTGCGGCTAAGAAGAAAAAGCAAAAGACGTAGATAAGGGTTAGGTTTTGGGGGTTAGATGTAGATCTGTTAATTCAAATAAGTTATCATTAACAAAAAATCCTCTTACGATTTGTGAGGGGATTTTTTGTTGGTAAAAAGTTGTTCCAATTGCCATTTTACATTGGCATATATTTTCATAAAAATTGATGGAATAACATATTTTTCCAGAACCATTTTTAAATGAATATTTGAGTTTGGTTTTGATAAATATAAAGATTTCAAGGCATAACATCGACTACTGAAAAAGCTATCGCCGTACTGTACAGAGTTGGCTAACATTAAGTAATAACGAGCAATATTTTTATTGATAGTTTGATGAAATTTAAAATCTAATTCCTGATTAATTCCTTTGTACATTCCGATTCGATTAAACAAAAAATCAGCATCTTGTTTGCCATCAGTAAAGCTCATTCCACCTCCATTTTTTCGATAGACTGACATTAACTCGTTGATATAGAAGAATTTACCGTATTTTCCTAAAAGAATATATCTTGGAATATCCCCACTTTTTGATTCATGAAACCATTTTGGGTATTCTTTGATAATACCATTTCTGAACATTACTGCTGAGGTTGCCATATACCAAACTTCATCTTCTCCAATTAAATCTTCAATGCCTGTAATTGCTTTTTGAGTGTCATCATTCACATACATATCTGGGTGAGAACCATCCTCAAAGTGAATTAGTGCGTTATGAAAACAGGAAACGAACTCGGGATTATTATCTAAGAAATCGACCTGTTTTTGGAGTTTGAGGGGATTTATCCAATAATCATCACCATCCATTGCAGCGATGTATTGTCCTTGACAAACTGATAAAGTTGCCAGTGTATTATTTTTACCAAAACCGCCCAAATTTTTAGGGTGAAGTAATGGCTTAATTATTTTAGGAAATTTCTGCTGATATTCCTTTATTATCTCAGGAGTTGAGTCAGGGGAGGCATCATCACCGACGATTACTTCATAGTCAAAATTTACTTGTTGAATAAGAATACTATCGAGGGTTTGGCGAATGAATTTTTCGTGGTTATATGTATGTACAATTACGCTAACTTTTATCATTGATTATGCTTAGAACGCTAAGATTTACAAGTTTTTTTCTGCAAATTTAATGATTTTGTCGAAGGTTTCATCCCAAATGTTCCAATCATGTGTTAAGTTTGGGTACATATAAAACTCATTTCTAATCCTACTGACGGTCATCATTTTTTTGCAAATCTCAGATTGTTCGATTGGTACGGATTTATCCTGACTTCCAAAAAAAACAATCATAGGAGGGCTGGCTTGATTTAATTGAAAAATTGGACTTGCCTTGAAATATTCCTCGGGTGCTTCTTTGTAGGTTTTACCGATAAGTTTTATGATGTCATTTTTCAAATCCCCGTTTCTAAATTCAGTAGAAGTTAGGTTTACGGGTGGTACGACCCCTGCTACTCCAACTGCCAATTTCTCTCCCAAAGGACTATTGGCATAAAGCATGGCTAAATGTCCTCCAGCACTTATCCCGACCAAATAAAAACTTGAAGAAATACCAAGATTTTTAGAGTCATTTTTTACCTTAATCAAGAGATTATTTATGTCTTCAATTTGTTGAGTGTAAGTAATTCCTGCCATTGAAGTCAAGCGATAGTTGGCATTTACGATGGCACAATTGAGCCGTTTTGAAATCATCAGTTTTACGAGAGAATTGACCTGAGACTTATCCCCAATTCGCCACGCACCTGGATGAAGCAAAACAATTACGGGATTACGAGTATTTCGGGTTGATGGAAGATACAAATCGTAGTTTTGAGAAACATTTTTTCCGTAACTTAAACCTGTTTTTTCCTCATAAATTAAGGGCAAATCATTGGGTATTCCAGGTGATAAGTCAGAAGAAGGCACAATAAGGTTTAAGTTGCCTTCGCAAGAAGAAAAAAATATTAAAGTAGCAAGAATTATAAAATTTTTCATTGTATTATTTAGTGAATAGGAAAAATACTATTTTGTAGGTACAAAAAGCATTCCACATTGTAAATGTACAAAATCTGTAATTTTGTAAAAGAAAAAATGGAGGAAATGAGTATGTGGTAACAAAGAAGAGTTAGCAGCTTAAAAATCAGTATCTTTGTAGTAAATTTTATCAAAATATGACTTTCAGCGACTTAAATCTCAACAGACAACTCCTTAATGCCCTCGAAGATTTGGGACTTACTACACCCACAGCCATTCAAGAAAAAGTGTTTTCAACCGTAATGTCGGGTAAAGATGTGTGTGGTATTGCCCAGACAGGTACTGGGAAGACCTTTGCCTATTTGTTGCCTTGTTTACGTCAATTTGTTTTTACGAAAGAAAAAAATCCTCAATTTCTCATTCTTGTTCCGACTCGAGAGTTGGTTGTTCAGGTTTTAGAGGAGGCTCAAAAGCTAACTAAGTATATGAGTATCAGGGTGGTAGGAGTTTATGGTGGAGTGAATCTCCGTCCGCAAGCGGCAGAAGTTGTAGAGGGGGTAGATTTGTTAGTGGGTACGCCAGGGAGGATAGTTGATTTGCTATCCACGGGTGTTTTAAAACCTAAATCTATCAAAAAATTAGTAATTGATGAGTTTGACGAAATGTTGAACTTGGGGTTTCGGGCTCAACTGAAAAATATTTTTGACCGTTTGCCAGAACGCCGTCAGAATCTACTATTTTCGGCTACCTTAAACGAGGAAGTTGAAGTTTTAATTGACCAATATTTTCAAAATTTGGAAAGGGTAGAGGCAACACCAGTTGGCACTCCTTTAGAGAATATTTCTCAATCATATTATGAAGTTTTGAATTTTAATACAAAAGTGAATTTCTTAAAATTATTGTTTAAGGAAAATGTAGAAATGAATAAAGTTTTGGTATTTGTTTCGACAAAACACCTGGCTGACATGGTTTTTGAGCAATTAGAAATGACTTTTGGTGAAACAATAAGAGTAATTCATTCAAATAAAGCTCAAAATCACCGCTTTTCGGCTGTAAACGATTTTGATTCAGGAAAATGTAGAATTTTAGTAGCCACCGATGTAATTGCGAGAGGTTTGGATGTGGCGGAGGTATCACACGTTATCAATTTTGATTTACCGAGTGTGGCTGAAAGTTATGTACATAGAATTGGGAGAACAGGACGAGTTGGACGTAAGGGCATGGCGATTTCATTCATAATTGAGCGTGAAAAAGAATATTTATTAGAAATTGAAAAACTGATGAATTATTCAATTCCAAAATTAGATTTGCCTACTAATTTAGAAGTTAATAATAGTATGTTAGTTGATGAATTACCAAAGGAATACACGAAAGCAACTGAAATAAAAGCCCCAAAACGTGAAGGTGTTGGTGCTTCTTTTCATGAAAAATCTGAGAAGAATAGTAAAGTAAATGTAAGAAGAAGTCATGCTGCCGAAATGAAAATAAAGTACGGGCGTTCTTATAAAAAACCTGAGTCTAAATAATTTTAAGGCAATTTCTCTAATTCGGAATTCACCATTTTTAACCATTCATTTCTACCTTCGGGTGTCCAATGGGTATCACTTTTCGAGAAGTACATTTCAGGATTTTTTTGATAAATATGAAATATGTCTAAGTTCTTCATTTTAAGATTTGGGCTATTCTGGATTCGTTCAATTAAATGATTGTAAGTGCCTGATTCTGGGGCTAATAGGCTTACTCTATTGGGGATAATTGATAGATAAACTTCGCTAAATCCCAATTGTTGGTAGTATTTTTTGGTTTCATTGAGATAGCCTATATAGGTATCTATATCAAGTTGCGAAACAGGGTAAAATGAAGAATATTTATTGGTAGAATCAGCTTCTTGATAAAAAAATTGGTGTTTAAGATTTTTAGAAATAAGCACTTGTTTTTCAACTCTGCCAAAAAACTCGTAGTTTAATGATGCTTTGAGTTCCCTAATTGGTAGAATAAAGTCATAACTAAACAAAATAATCTCAAGGCGTTTTTCAATATTTGATGACGTAGGGAATTGACTATTTCTAAAATAGCTTATTTTGTTTTTAATGATTTGAAATTCAGATGCAAAATTGGTTGTTAAGAAATTTACAATTTTTCCAATATATTTCATTTTTCTAATTGGAGAAGGATTGATAGGCTTGACTTCGTTACGTTCAAGCTCAATGTTGTGAACACTTTCTGAAAATCGTTCGCCAAAATAACGTTCAATTGTTTCAATTAGTAAAATATTCTTCTTTGTTTTATCCAGTCTGATATTTTCATTATTTATCCAGTGAACTTGCTTATATTGATTTACATTGAAATCATTTTTATTTATTCTTTCCTCAATCGTGAAACTATCTCCGAGTATGTACAGATTCGTATTTGAATTTACTTCTTTATGGTTCTTGAATTTTCGTTCAACTGGCTTCTCCAAATTCCCCTTAAATTTCTTCAAGTAAGACAATCTGTATAAATCACCGTAACGGTAATCATCGGGGAAAAGACCTTTTTCTTTCATTAAAAGAAAAATATTCAATGAAAAAGATTGAACCCAGATAAACATTAGAATTAAAATAATTATTCTTTTTAAGAAAAAGCGAACCATAATTTTTCAAATTTAACGCTGAGATTTACACTAAAATTGGAAGTATATAAATTGATTTGTATTAAAAACTCCTAAGAAGTAAATCGTTAAGGTAAATAAAAATATTAATCCATAGAATTTGAAGGTATTTGTTGTTTCAATATGAAAAAACCTGTATTCTTTCCAAAGTAAAAACCCTATTAGAATCAAGGAAAACCACATTTCTGTTGAATTTAAGGGGCTTTTAAAATCTTGTGAAAACGAAAAGCTAACTATTTTTTTTAGGATTAAAATTGCATCTGTGGTATTTTTTGCTCGAAAGAAAACCCAAGCAAACATGACTAAAATAAAAGTTGAAACAAGATTTAATGATTTTCCAAAGAAGCTTTTTGGAAGCGTTAAATTGGGCAAATATTTATCTCTAAGAACGGCAAATATTAAATAAAAACCGTGCAAACACCCCCAAATAACAAATGTCCATGCCGCTCCATGCCACAATCCACTAATCATAAACACCAAGAATTGATTAAAATATCTTCTCCATTCAGCAACACGATTGCCCCCTAATGGAATATAGAGATAATCCCGAAACCATGTAGATAGGGAAATATGCCAACGCCGCCAGAACTCTGAAATTGAGGTTGAAAAATACGGTGTTTTAAAATTTTCCATCAAATCGTAACCCATTACTTTTGCTGAACCCAAGGCAATATCTGAATAACCTGAAAAATCACAATAGATTTGAAAAGTATAGAAAAACGTAGCAATTAGAAGCGTGAATCCTGTTTTTTCAGAAGGATTTTCATAGGCATAATCCACAACCATTGCCAACCTATCAGCAATGACCACCTTTTTAAATAAGCCCCAAGCCATCATCATTAGTCCACTTTTGACTTTTTCAAAATCGTATTCATGAGTTTTGTGAAACTGAGGAAGTACGTTTTGAGGACGTTCAATTGGTCCAGCTACTAATTGTGGATAAAACATGACGTAGAGGGCATAAATGCCAAAGTGATATTCTGCTTTTTGATTGCCTCGATAGACTTCAATTGTGTAACTCATCGCCTGAAAGGTGTGAAAAGACAAGCCAATCGGGAGAATAAAATCAAATATTGGAAGTGGATTTTTTACTTTAAAAATGCCCAAAATATTTCCTATATTTTCAAAAGCAAACGGGTAATATTTAAAGAAAGCTAAAATGCCTACATTTGAAATAATACTAATAATAAGTAGCCATTTTCGTTTTTTTTCTTCTGTTTTTTCCAGCCAAATTCCTGCAAAATAATCAATAATTATGGTAAAAAATAGTATTAAAAGGTATTCGGGTTTGAATATCATGTAGAAATAGCAACTCGAAAATAGCAAGAGTCGCCATCTTCCAGACCATCCCAGAGACCAATAACCAAGGGTTACGATAATAAAGAAAATAAAAAAATGAATAGAATTAAAGAGCATCTTAATTTGTTTTAACCGACCAAGTTTCCATGTTGGACTTAGTAGTTATATTTACAATAATTTTTTTGTAAGAGTCTGAATATGAGAGACTTGGTTTGTAAATGGATTCTAATGCAAGACCCCCAATATTTCCTCCATTTTCATCATAAAAACGGTATGTTTCATAACCATTATTGATGGCAAAATAGCGACCAGCAATTCCTAAGTTGTAATAATACAGACTTTTTTTTCCGTAGCTTAATCCCTTGACTACAAAAATCTCTTTTTCGTTTTTATCAAATACCACGACTTCCTTCCCGTCAGTTCTCATTATTACCATATCAGTTTGACGTTCGTCCGTTGCCATCGAAAATTTTACTTCGGTATCGGGTCGAAATAATTGTCTTTTTTCAAGAATTTTACCATCCAAGCTAATTTTGTATAAGTCTCCTTGTTGGCTGATGATTCTTATGATTACATTATTTTTATCAGATTCCAAAAGGGGTTGAGAGGTAAAAACACCGTTCAGATGTATAGGAAATCCCCTTGCCTTTTTCCCCTCTACATTTTGAAGCGAAAGTTGCCCTGTTTTTTCTAAAATGATAGCAAATTCTCTACTTTTCACAATAACGGAAGGCATAGGCACAAGTATTTCATTCAATTGATTTTTGACATAAACGGGGCTTAAAATTAAATTTTCCTTACTGAGTTTGAAAGATTCGCCATTTTCTGAAACTAAATAGATAGCCTTATTTCTGTCTGATTCATTTTCAAAAACTTTGAAATTATTTAGATTATAGTTCTTCAAAGGTTTACTTTCGTTTACTTTAAATCCCTTCTCGTTTCTGGTTAAAGTATAAATTCTTGCAGTAGTTGCCACCATAAGTTGTTGGGCGTTTGTTTGGTCAATCTTTATATTTTTGATATTTCCAACTATTTTTCCAGACAATGTATAATTCCAAATGCGCTTTCCATTTTCAAATAGTTGTAATTGGTTAGCTACATTTTGCACCAAAATCTGAGTCTTTTTGTTCAAAGGATTTATCAAATAAAGTGGTTCAGAGTGATTGCTGGTGGTTATTCGTCCCATTTTTATCCATTTATTATTTCCTTTTTTGGAAGTTTTGATAGGTTGAATATTTTTTAATAATACTAACCTGCTTTCGGCTGCCGAACTTTGCAATATTTCAGCCTGAACGCTTGATAGTAAACTTTCATAATCAGTTATTTTTTCTTGCCAATTAACATTCCAAATTTTTCTCAAACCTTTAGTTACTTTCTCATTTTCTGAAATAATAGTCAGATTAGCAGGCAAACATTGGTCAATGATATTTTTGTGTTTTGGTGAATTTGACCAAACATCCCCCTTACTGATGCTCATAAGGTATTCTTGCATCACTGGCAGGCTACTTGCCATAATTATATAGTCGTTGTATTCAACGAAATAGGTTTCCAAAAAACCCATATAGTTTCTACCAAACATCAACATTGGGAAATCTTTAATGCCGAGGGAGGTAATTAAAAAACTTCCAAATTGAACACTAAAAACATCACTTTCGCTTTCGGTTGCTCCATTTCGAGCGATAAGATTTAGTGTTTTCAGAAGACCTTTTTGTTTGATAATCAAGACTTTACTTTGGGCAGAAGCCTCTGTGTTATCAAAGCTGCACAAGGTAACTTCGTCAATAATTTTATTGTAAATATTCTTGAAGTCGAAGTCAAATTTACTGTCAGCTTTATTTCTTAAAGAACTAATTTTTTTATCGTTTTCAATATTTGTCTCTAATTGGTTAGTGAGTGTTTCAGCGTTTGAAAAAGATAGGTCAATAATATATGAGCTTGCATTTGGAATCATATTGAGACATTTAAGTGATTGTGCTTTTTGACCTTCAAACAATGTCGAAAATTCACTTAATCCATTTGCTTCAATACTATTCGGCTGTGGATTTTGCCACTGGAGCATTTGGGGTAACATGGTAGATAAATCATTGAAATTTTCAACCGAAATATCCTTCATAAAATCTCCAATTGCTTTTTTATTGAAATGTGTTCGAGTAAAAGTTTTACTATTTTCTAAAACACCTTTCTTTAGATTTAAGGTATTACTCCATTGTGTGGTCGTATGCAAAACTACCTCTTCGAGTGCTAAATTTGACGTACTGAAAATAAGGTAATCATTTTGAACGATATAAGCTAAAATAGATTTTGCATTCTCATCAATAACCTCAGAAATCTGTATGCCTTTGGTATTGTGAGTAATGATTTTTTTATTAGTTGAATTTTGTTTTAAATCCTCTAATTTTTCTATAAAATCTTCATTATCAGACGTTAATGGTAAGTAATTTACAAATGAAAAGCTATTTTTACTTTCTGGAATAATCGCAAAGTAAAAAATTTTATTCAAAATCAACTGTTTTATTTCTTGGTCTGTTAAGCCAATTTTTTTGAAAATCTGATATTGATTATTGGCTTTTGAAAGGAGGGGAATTTGAGGAAGTGAAAGGTTTTTTTTAGGATTTAACTCATTGGTTTCTAACAAAATTACCGTATTGTCAGGGATAAAACGAGTGATATTGCCACTGTTACTTTCATTGAATTTTTGATAAAATTTATATCCTGCAAATCCTAAGACGGAAAATATAATCAGATAAATAGCTTTCTTCATGGTAAGGATATTTAGGCGGCTTTGGGCGACTGTTAAAATTTGGATTGTTGATTTTTTGAAACCAAATTTAAAGATTGAATGCATGAATTACGGAAGCCTTCGGTTTTTACCGAAGGCTTCCGTTTAAAATTTGTATGCTCTGAGTATTTAACATCAGTATAAATACTCAATATCTTTACAATTCATTTTTGGCAGTAACCAATGCAGACCCAATCACTTGGTGCATATCGTAATATTTATATTCAGCCAAACGACCACCAAAGATTATATTTTCGTCTTGACGAGATAAATCACGATATTTTTTAAATAAGTCATTGTTTTTATCATCGTTTACTGGATAATACGCCTCCATTCCAACCGTCCACTCGCAAGGATATTCCTTTGTTACGACCGTTTTAGCCTGTTTTCCAAATTCAAAATGCTTATGTTCTAAGATTCGTGTGAAAGGAATATCGGCTTCTGTATAATTAACCACCGCATTTCCTTGAAAATTTTCTTGATTTAAAACTTCATGTTCAAATTTCAAACTTCGGTACTCTAATTTACCAAACTGATAATTATAGAATTCGTCAATATTACCCGTGAACACTGTTTTATCTGCCAATGCCATTAATTCTTCCTTATTCTGAAAAAAATCAACATCGGTTCTCACTTCAATATCTTTTAATAATCCTTCTGTCAATTTATTATAGCCACCAATCGGAATACCCTGGTATTTGTCGTTGAAATAATTATTATCAAAAGTAAATCTCAGAGGCAAACGTTTGATGATAAAAGCGGGTAATTCAGTTGCTTTTCGTCCCCACTGTTTTTCCGTATAACCTTTAATTAATTTTTCGTAAATATCGGTTCCTACTAACGAAATGGCTTGTTCTTCCAAATTTTGAGGGTTAGAAATACCCGAGGTTGCCACTTGTTCATCAATTTTAGCCTGTGCTTCCTGTGGTGTTTTAACTTTCCAAAGTTGATAAAAAGTATTCATATTGAAAGGCAAATTGAATAATTCACCTTCAAAATTCGCAACTGGTGAGTTGGTGTAACGATTAAATTCAACAAATGAATTCACATAATCCCAAATACCTTTATCGTTAGTATGGAAGATGTGAGCACCATATTTGTGAACATTTATCCCTTCAACTTCTTCTGAAAAAATGTTACCGCCAGTGTGATTTCTACGGTCAATGACTAAACACTTTTTTCCTTTTTTTGTAGCTTCATGGGCGAATACAGACCCAAAAAGTCCAGCTCCCACAATTAAATAATCGTATTGTTTCATGTTTAGGTATGAGATACGAGGTATGAGGTATAAGGTATGAGGCCGTCAAAATACAATAAACATTTTATTATTGATTCTTTTAAAAGTAAAATTAGCGATAAATTACCTGCTATTTTGTACCAAAAACCTCATACCTACTACCTCATACCTATGACCTAATTTAAGTTTTTAATCTTATTGTTTAATTCTACTCTAAAATTCAATAATTCTTTAAATGACTGCCAACATACTTTCAATAACTTCATCTTTTGAATTGAAACTTCCCCAGTAGCTCTTTCTTTATGTACAATCGGAATGTTAAATAATTCTTGACCAGATTTTTTAGCCATAATTGCCAAGAAAATGTTAGGTGCAAAAGGTACAGGATTGGGCAATTCTGAAAGTAACTTCTTCAAAAATGACCCTTTGATTAATCTAAAAGGGATGTTAGAATCCATGATAAAAGTACCATAAACAAAAAACATACTGTATCGTAAAACTCTGGTAATCAGCAATCTAAACACATCATCGTGCCTAACTTGACGATAACCCAAAATGAAATTTGATTGTTCTTTTTTCTCCCAAAGTTTTTTAACGTCTTCTGGAATGAATTGGTCGTCAGAGTCGGTTTGGAATACATATTCAGCTTCCAATTCAACGGCTTTACGATAAGCGTGTACGACTGCATTTCCGTGACCACCATTCACTTGATGAACTACAACGAGTTTAGGATATTGAGGAATTAGAGAATCAAGGATTTTACCTGTATTATCTTTTGAACCATCGTTAACCACGATTAGTCGAGTATTTTCTCCTGAAAATTCAGAATCTAAGAGGTCTGACCAAATTTTTACTACATCTGCCATGCACCCTTCCTCATTGTAGGCAGGCATGACGATTGCTAATTTAATACTCATTAAAAGGGTTGTTGGAAGCGAAAATTATTTTACAAAAATACCAAATTAGGTTTAGAATAACGAAAATCTAAATCAAACTTCGTCGTCTTTTTATCAAGTGGTCAATAAGTGAAGTATTTTTTAAGGTTATTAACGGGCTTTTCAATTAAAAACCACGATAAAGTAGCCACAAAGACGGTTATCCCGAAGTAATACAACAATTCAAAAAGTGAGTTTTGAGTGATTACAGGTACAATATTTTGAATTTTACGTATACCTCTCAAAACAATACTATTTTGAGGCGTGTGAAAGTAATTGTAAATAAAATTGTGATACAAATAAAGTCCGTAACTAATTCGCCCGAAATAACTTACCAACGAATTTTCCAGAAACCATTTTATTATCCCATTGTATCCATTTACCGCCTTGGCAATCAAGAAAAAGCAAAAAGTAGAACTAACTAGTCTTTCTAATACCAAATTTCCAAAATGATGGACTTGATTTGAGGTAAGCTGATATTGTCTCGAAAAAAACAAAAATATCAAAAGCATTGACAGACTCGCAATCAGGTACTTTGAAGTAGTAATTTCTTTAAAAAATGTATCTTTTTGAAAAGTAAAAAAATATGCCAGAAGCCCTCCAATTCCAAAACTGTCTAAGCAAGTAGGCATCAAAACGTACTGAACCATCCACGGACTGCTATTAAAAAATAATAACGTTCTTAATAAAACTGATAAAATTATCATAATTATCAAGGTTCTTTTGTAGCTTTTAGTTGGTAAAAATAAAATCAAATACGGAAAGACAAGATAGTATTGTTCCTCAACTGCCAGCGACCAAAGATGATCAATTGTTCCCATCCAGTGCTGTTTTGTGGCAATGTAAATGTTAGTTGTGTAGGTCAAACACCACCAAATTGTATCACGAACGGGTGGAACGTCGAAAATATAAAGTACAAAAATTGCTAAAAAATAAATCGGAAAAATACGGATTGAACGCCTGATAATGAACTGTTTAACTGAGAACCAGTGGCTTCTTCCTGTCGAATCATCTTTTAATTTGCTTTGGATTAATATTCGGGTAATCAAGAACCCACTAAGAACAAAAAACATCGTTACACCCAACGTTCCCAAAGGATAAACATTGCTTTCAGCCAACCAATGGTCAATAAGCACCAATCCAACCGCAATAAAACGGATGCCATCAAGTTGTGAAAAATATGTTTCTTGTTTCATGAAAATCTACCAGTTTGTTTTTACGGATTTGGGTTTAGTGTTATTAACGATTATTGAATCATTTAGAAAATAGGTTTTAATATTTTGTCCATTTTTGATAATTAAGCCTAATTGATAAGTCCCATTTTCAAATTCGTTATTATTTAACACGCCAACAAAACCATTTTGCCAATATTTTCCAGTTCTAACAAATGCTTTAATCGGATAATTCATTAATTGTGAAGGCATTAAGTAGGTTCTTGTATTAGACTGCACAATTAATGA